>NZ_JAVJUO010000107.1:0-69354 GCF_040220555.1 Coleofasciculus sp. C1-SOL-03 | reverse complement strand
CCATTTTCAATCAATTCTCACCACGTTAACATATTGATTGGATTTATGGCCACGCTGTTACACCATTTTCAATCAATTCTCACCACGTTAACATATTGATTGGATTTATGGCCACGCTGTTACACCGCCTTGAAATCAATTTCAAGGCTTATAGCAAAAGTCCGTTAAAACGGACTAACTAATACATAATTGCTCCTCGGAATAGAATCATGTTCTGATCATCAGAATGAGCTTGTATTTTTACGGAGTCGTCTTCAGACGAATTCGGCGATGAGCCGGGGAATTGATTCCCCGGCGGATGAGCGGATTCCACTAATACATAATTGCTCCTCGGAATAGAATCATGTCCTGATCATCAGAATGAGCTTGTATTTTTACGGAGTCGTCTTCAGACGACTTTGGCTATGAGCCTGGGAATTGATTCCCCGGCGGATGAGCTCCAATAATCCTTACTTGGATTTGCCTTAGGTGATCATCTAACCCTTGAACCATCTGATTCAAAGACATTTGTTTGTAGTAGCGGAAATTATCGATAAATATTTTGTCATCCAAACTGAGTTGACTATAGCTTTGGTATAATAAAGCATGATATCTGGCGGTAGCAGCTTGGAGTAATTGTTTATAGGTATCTTCAGGCATAACTCTAGAGGGGTAGACCAACTTTGGGTTCTCAGTAGTTGACTTTATTTTGACCGATAACAATTAACAATCGCCTCAGTCTTCATACGGATTTTTGAGTCGGCATAATGTCTCAAAGGAAGAGAATTACGCGATCCCACGGAATCAAGGTGTCTCAAATGTTAAGCTATCGAAAGAAAAAGCCTGGCAGCTAGAGATAGCTACCAGGGAACTGCATCTACAACTGAGAGTTTGCTTCCTTGTCCTTGCTTTTTCAGCATAGTTCCTTACTCTAGGAGTTAGAATCCGTGAAATTGCGGAATTTTTGCGATCGCGTCTGCCTCGATTACCGAGAAATACCTATAGGCTGGGGTTTCTGGTTGTATCATGGAGGATGAGGGAGATGAGGGAGATGGGGGAGATGCTGCTTTTAGGCTTGCATTGCAAAAGTGAGCCCATACAAACCATGTCCGACTTGGGAAGCGAAAGGTTAACACTGAGTCAGGGCGGGTTTTGCACAAATGTTACCATCAATAGCTAAAAGCAAGTCCCTAAACCCGCCCCTACAAAAATCTTCCCTCTATGCTGAGGTATTATTCATGGGTATTATTCATGAAACTCAAGATTCTGACTATCCTCTTACTTCTAGCACCCTTTGGGTTAGCTACTCCTCTAAAGGCGGAAAATCCTGATCATCTGAAACAGTTACAAGACACTGGCGAATGTTCTACCTGTGACTTAACCAATGCTGATCTGAGTAATGCTAACTTGAGTCAAAGTATCTTGACTTATGCCGACTTGAGTCAAGCCAACCTCACCCAAGCGACTCTCAGTGATGCTAACCTCAACTATGCTGACTTGATTAATGCCAACCTTAGTAACGCTAACTTAAAGAATGCTGATCTAACTCGCGCCTTTCTCGGTGGTGCAGATCTCAGTGGTGCGGATCTCAGAGACGCTAACTTCAAAGCGGCTAACCTAAGTAATGCTACTCTTATTGGTGCAAACTTAACCCAAACCCTGTTAAGTTTAGCCAACTTGAGTGAAGCCAATTTGTCTCAATCGATTCTCACGTTAGCCGAACTCAGAGGCGCGGATCTCAGACGTGCTAATCTGGAAAATGCTAGGCTCAATGGTGCTAACCTGAAAGCTGCGAATCTCAGAGAAGCGAACCTGAGTAATGCCCGACTTAATAATGCCAATTTAAATGGCGCTTACCTCAGAGGTGCTGATTTGAGTAATAGCTTTTTGACTAATGCTGATTTGCGCGAAGCGAACCTCTGGGATGTTGACCTGAGTCGCGCTAATCTACAGGATGCTGATTTAAACGGTGCAGTATTCTGTAATACCACTCTACCCGATAGAACTATCTCTAATCGCGATTGTCCTTAACTTGGCGCTTTTCGATGGATTTAATCGATACCAGAACTAACTTTTCAGGAGAAGTCTAGAAACCTGATTCGGGGCGGGCGGGAGTTACATCGGGTTGCAACCGAAAAGATAGTTGTTCCATATACCGTGACAAGTCAGATACCAGAACTCCCTGACTTCTCCAAGAATTCGGGACTCTTGCTTGGATATACTGTTCACTCTCTATCAGTTTCTTCGGGAAAAGCTACATTTTCATAAACCAAAGAGATGGGACACTGGACATTAATGCTGGTAAATTCAACATTTAATTCAGATTGAATATCTGCGGCTTCCTCAAGTGTACTAGAAATGTAGGCATATTAAGACAAATGGCACTGACTTTAGAGTTTGTAGTTAGCGATGCGAGCGCTTCTGGCACGCTTCGTGCCTACTACAAACCCAGCTTAAGCAACAGGTTGCAACACCTCTACCTGCTTTAACTCCAATCCTTGCTCAAAGATCTGATCAATCGGTAACATTTGACCCTCATTTGTCATAAACTTATGGTCTTTTGTCGCCCGAATCGTAGCACCATCTTCTAACAGATATTCAAACACCTCTTGTTCGCCGCGATTATGCCATTGGGCAATGGGTTGGGTGTACACATAGCCATGCTCATCCACACTATAAACCGTACACTCAATCCCCTTTTCGACAATTTCCCCAATCGCCACAGCACCATACTCAACCGTGAGAATCTGCGTATCATAACTCAAGCAGTATTCAGCAAATAATATCATCTGCTCGAATAACTCTTCCGCAATCCGTTTCGCCACACCATTTTTTGCCGCGCCATCGATAAAAATTTCTCGATGTTTCTCCATTTCTGCCACCTTCTTCTTACCCATGCAGTTATGAGCAATAAAGTCATTGGCAATAAAGTTATGGGTTTGGGGTATACTTAAATCGAAAACCTCCTCTTTGCCAACATATTCAATCGAGACAATTTCATCCCAGAATACATCGGACTCCGCAATTGCCATCAGTTCTGGGTCACTATTACAGAAATAGCTACAGGAGGGACTCTTGGTCGAAAGATGACCATCACCTATTAAATAGGCAGTTAGCTTAATTTGAGCATCTGAAATATCACTTTCTGTAGCCAGTGGCAATATCTTAGCTAAGCCAATCCGATTCCCAACCTGAAAATGATTCAGAGGCTGCCATCCTAACAGTGAATAGAAACGATGATCCGCTGTCGCTCTAATTTTACGATTAGTTTTTGTGGTAATTTCCCAAACATCCCGCACCCCGTTTGGATGAATTTCGCTAATCGGTTGTTGAGTAATCTTTTGCGTTACCTGATCCAGAGACAAAACCTGTCGTCCCAACCAATACTCTGGTTTAGATGCAATCTCTTTTAGAGAAACTAAACGCCCCGTTGCTGCATCAATAATCTCCGTCGAACCACTCAAACATCGGCGCAATAAATCCGCTTGACCCAGGGAATACCCCGCCAAATCCTGAGCCATTTTCATGATCTGCTCTTGATAACAAAGCGTACCATAGGTTTCTTTTAAAATTGGCTCTAATAGCGGATGTTGATACTCAACCTTTTCTTTCCCGTGTTTCCGATGAATAAACTTAGGAATCAGACCCGCATCCAAAGGTCCTGGACGATATAATGCCAAAATCGAGGAAATATCTTCAATACTCGACGGTTTCAACTCCCGCACCACTTGGCGCATCCCAGAGGATTCTAATTGGAAAATTCCCTCTAACTCACCTTTCTCTAACACCTTGTAGGTCTTTTTGATCTCATCCGGTATTTTATTAATTTCCCCCTTTGCCACAATCTGAAAGGCTTTCCGTTCTTCCAGGGGTAATTGATCGAGATCCAACGTAAGATTCCGATTTTGGCGAATCAATTCCGCCGTTTTCTGAATTGTGGTTAAGTTTTTCAGACCGAGGAAATCCATCTTCAACAGTCCGAGGGATTCTAAGTCCTCCATAAAATACTGGGTAATCACCGCCCCCTCATTATTCACCTGCAAGGGAACAATTTCATCTAAGGGTTCAGCAGAAATCACTACCCCCGCCGCGTGAACACCAAAGGTTTTATTGGTTCCCTCAATCCGGATTGCCATATCCACCCAGCGTTGCACTTGGGGGTTATTTAAATACGCATCTCTAAACTCTGGAGTGGGCGTCTCTTCAGAAATCATCACTTTTAACTTGGTGGGTTTTCCCCGTGAAACCGGAATCATTTTTGCCATCCGATCCGATTCCCCATAAGAAATATTCAACACCCGGGCGACATCTTTTAATACGGCTTTCGATGTCATCCGGTTAAAGGTAATAATTTGTGCCACCCGATCTGCCCCATATTTGCGGCTAACATACTCAATTACCTCATCCCGGCGTTCAATACAGAAATCGGTATCAATATCCGGCATAGATTTCCGTTCCGGATTGAGAAAGCGTTCAAATAAAAGCCCATGATGCACCGGATCGATATTCGTAATTTTCAGGGAATAGGCAACCAAAGACCCCGCCGCTGAACCCCGTCCGGGACCGACCGGAATTTTCTGCTCTCTGGCATATTTAATATAATCCCATACGACTAAAAAGTAGGTAGCAAATCCCATCTGCTGCATCATTTTCAGCTCATATTCTAGCCGTTCTTTATAGACGGGATCGATGTAGCTACGAGAACGACATTTCAGGCGATCGCATAATCCCTCCCAAGCGACTTCTTCTAAGTAAGTATTGGCGTTGTGACCCTTGGGAACGGGATAATCGGGAATGCGCGGTTCCCCCATAATGTCGTAGCGTTTGACCTTATCAGCTACCTCTAATGTATTCGCGATCGCCTCTTGGATCACGTCATCGGGTAAATGATCCCGAAATAGCTGTGCCATCTCCTCGGCGGACTTGAGATACTCGGTGCCGGAGTAGCGCATCCGCTTGTCTTCTTCAATTAATTTCCCGGTTTGGATACAGAGTAAGGCGTCATGGGCTTCGACATCGTAGCAGGAGATAAAATGAGAGTCATTTGTGGCAACAATTTTAATCTCTAACTCACGGGCGATTTTAACGATTTCTACGTTAACAATTCGGTCTTCAATCGAGCCGTGGTCTTGAATCTCTAGATAATAATCGTCACCAAAAACCTCTTTATACCACTGGGCGACTTTGCGAGCGTGTTGCACATCACCTTTGAGAATGGCTTGGGGAACTTCTCCCCCTAAACAAGCACTGGTGACAATTAATCCCTCGTGATACTGTTGGAGTAAGTCTTTATTAATACAAGGACGTTGAAAAATTCCCTTTCCTTGCATTCCTTTCAGATTAGAAATGGTCGTCAGTTTAACTAAATTTTTATAGCCTTGGGTATTTTTCGCCAAGACAACTTGATGATATTTGCGATATCGCTTCGTCTTATCTTCAATATCCCCATTAACCACATACATTTCATTGCCGATAATCGGCTTAATCCCTTTGCCCCGGCAAACTTTAATCAACTCGATCGCGCCATACATCACCCCATGATCTGTCAGTGCGATCGCAGGCATTCCTAATTCCACCGCCCGATCCACTAATTGCGGTAGCTGGGACGCGCCATCAAGTAAGCTGTAGTCACTGTGAATATGTAGACCGACGAAGGACATAGAACAAAGAAAGATAAGGATTCCGTTAAGGGGCGCGATCGCTCACCTTCATGGTAAGCTGACAGGTCTAATGGTATTCCCGATTCATCCAGATTGACTCTGGCTACCCCACATATAAGGATACATCATCCCATTAAACCCTATATGTAGTTACCTGGGTAGGGGCTTGGTAACCAAGCCCCTACGGTTACCAAGCCCCTACGGTTTAGGCGATCGCACTCGATAGATCTTGCCAGCGCTGATGCCATAATTGCTGCATTTTTCGCATAATTTCAGGTAAATCCTGAAACTCCTGACTTTGTTGATTAATTTCCCCAGCTAATCCCTGAAATCGGTTAAACTCTCGGCAACGATAGAGTACCTGTTCCCAAGCCCCATACCAATCCTGTCCGGCTTCCTGATGGGCGCGAATGGGTTTGAGGCGTTCTTCCTCGTTTCTGAGATATTCAGCCTGTTGCGCCCACGCCTGACGCCAGGGTTGCACGGCTTCGGGTTGCTCATGCTGATCATACCAGTCACGTTCACGGCGGAAGATTTCCCCTAATTCATCCAACTGGGAACGCGAGGTACAGCGCCCAATTGCCGCTAATCCCGCCTCAATCCACAGGGGCAAGTTGCGATAACTAACAAAGATAGCACGGGATTCGGCTAGCTTGACCCAGATTTGGTGGTGCCAGCATTCGACGCGATCGATTTGCTGGAGGGGAATGTTAAGAAATGTAGCGACTTGATGGCGTACTTCGTCGAGAGAAAATTGGCGCGGATCAATTATCCCAGCCGTGATCAAGTTTCGAGACATGGTGAATCACTCCTGATTTGGGTATTTGCGGTAGCGTTGGTTTGATTTAGGACAGTTGATGTTGGATCTCGGCTTTTTTGCCGAAAAAACACCAAAATCCGCAATCCTAAATCAATTGACCCAAAACCTTAGCCACCCCGGACAAATTGCCATAAGAAGTCGGAGTGGCTAGAGGAGTGTTAGTATTTCTTCTAGCTTCCAGACTGCGTACATCAGTTTGGGGGTTAGCTGCTCAGAGCTGCGGTAACAGCTTTGAGTGGCGCTAAGAGTTTTCGGTTTAATTTGGATTATCTTAGCACATTGAAGGATGGATACTCCAGCGTCAAGGCTTTGTTACAAAAGTTTATTAGGCAGTCGTATTTTCATCCAAGCTTGCGTAATGAAACCACCCCGCTCGTAGGGGCGCACGGCGTGTGCCCATTCCCCAGTGTGCGGCGATAAATCCCAATATGCGCCCATCAAGCTCGACATGAAAGACGCACAGCGTTAAAGGGCGCACAAGGTTAAGAGCGCACAAGGTTAAGAGCGCACCGCGTTAAAGGGCGCACAAGGTTAAGAGCGCACAACGTTAAAGGGCGCACCGCGTTAAAGGGCGCACCGCGTTAAAGGGCGCACGCCGTGCGCCCCTACAAATCCACTGTCTACCCGACAACTACAATGAGAGAAGGTTGAATTTGAATTGGGCTATGTATGAAATTACACTGTCCGTATCTGAAGAAACAGTACAGGCACTGAAGCTAACTCCTGAAAACCTCGATCGTGAGATCCTTTTAGCCGCCGCCGTTAAGCTTTATGAATTAGGGCGACTTTCTTCTGGAGCCGCCGCCAATCTAGCCAGAATTCCACGAGTCGTATTTTTAGCCAAACTTGCTGAATTCGGTGTTGATACTTTTCGCTTAACTGAATCAGAACTAGCGGAAGATTTAGCTAATGCCTGAAGTCATTACTGATACGTCACCAATCCAGTATCTTTACCAAACCAATTTACTTAACTTACTCCCTAGTTTATACAATCAAATTATCATGCCCCAAGGCGTTGCTGAGGAATTGGCTCAAGGGCGTTCTTTAGGTGTAGCACTACCTGAACCTGACTTGCTTTCCTGGATAACCATTCGTCCAGTGCAAGAATCACCACTTTTGCCATCCGCCTCTGATCTAGGAACAGGGGAGCGAGAAGCCTTAACCTTAGCACTAGAAATTCCCGATTCTCTTGTCCTACTTGATGATGCTCTTGCCAGAAATTGCGCCCGTCAGCTAAATATCATTTTCACAGGAACCGCGATTGCCTTCGGCAGTGCGCGAGAACCTACAATAGGAAGAGTCGTGAGAAATTGAGCTATGAGCGTTGTTGTCCCTGACGAAATTTTAACCATAACTCGCATGACTGAGGCTGAAATGCGTCAAGAGATTGCTGTCATGCTCTTTGGGCGGGAAAAGCTTACTCTTGCTCAAGCTAGCCGATTTGCCGGGATGCACCGCGTCGCTTTTCAGCATCTACTGGCTAGCCGTCAAATCCCAGTTCATTACGGGATTGAGGATCTTGAACAAGACATTCAAACCCTGCGGGAGATGGATAGGCTGTGATTATTGATTGTCAGTGACACATCCCCGATCAACAATCTCGCTGCAATCAATCATCTCCATCTCCTTCATCAACTCTACGGAACAGTTCTAATTCCCGAAGCCGTTTATCGAGAACTTACTGACCCCAATTTTCCCGTGGCTGGGACAACCGAAGTACAAACCTTTGACTGGATTCAAACTTGTGCTGTTCGCGATCGCACTCAACATGAATTATATCCAAAAGTAGGCGTAGGGTGGGCAAATGGATATAATTTCTGGTGAAATCGTTAAATTAACATAATTTGCCCACCCGACAAGATCATGCGATCGCACTTAAGTCTGGTGGGCAATGCCCACCCTACGGCTGATGCTAATGAAACCACCCCGCTCGTAGGGGCGCATGGTATGCGCCCATTCCCCAGTGTGCGGCGATAAATCCCAATATGCGCCTATCAACCTCGACATGAAAGACACACAGCGTTAAAGGGTGCACCGGGTTAAAGGGCACACCGGGTTAAAGGGCGCACGCCGTTAAAGGGCGCACGCCGTGCGCCCCTACAAATATCGTCCCTGTTTAGACGAGGCGATCGCACGCTTGCGACTCCGTAGCCTGTGTAAGGACGTTTATAACTGGGATGTAAACCGAGAATAATATCCTCTTTGGGTATACCCATTTTTACTAAATCTTGTGCCAAATCAGCTTCGGTCATATTTCGCTGAATCCAAATTTTGCTATCTTTAATATCTATATGAATGAAACAGTTGTAGACTCTTTTTAGTCCATCCCAACCGATAACTAGAAGCTGATAGTGGTCATGTTCTGTGTCAAAAATGATTTGACACTCTATTTCTGAATCTGACGGGTTTGCATCTTCAGTGATATGATTATTTAATCCCTGGCGGACTAATGAGCGATATTTTTCTAATTTGTCCATTCGCTGACTACCTCTTCAACAGGAGCGTCAACTATTAATTTTACTTGATAAAGCTTAACGGCTTCATTGTGCGATCGCGAGACTTTTTGAAGAGTTTGAGTGAGGGCTGAGTTGTTCTCGCCTCGGCAAAAAAGACAAATAATCAAGTTGCCTCAAAACATCCATAACGATCGCATTGCGCTTTGATTCTGGGGCTCAAGGCTTCATTGCTTTTGATTTTGTTTCTTTAAAACCCCAAAATTTAGTCTAAAGTCCAGTTTTTGAGTCTTCTCCATAAACTCACCAAGTCATGCCGACGCGACTCCAAAAATGCAGGTAAACCTAAGTGTATAATTCCTCCACTATCCAAGAATGTGTGATATATTGGGCTTTCATGAGCATCATATTGATTAGGTGTACCACGACAATCAGCAAACTCATGATTCTCATCAACTAGCTGTCCAGACTCGTCATAAAAACATTCATTTTGTGGGTTATCAGGGGTGGGGATTCTGTCTTCAGTGATTCCTGTGTAGCCGCAGTGAAAAAAACTACTGTTACCAGAATAAGGCTTCCATCCTTCAGGAACTTGATCTGGCAACGATTTTGGGCATTGCTTAGTGGCATCTTGATCAATATAGACACAGCTTTGTCCAGGGTTAATTACTTTTATCACTCCTCCAACTTGACAAATTAATGTGTCTGCTTCCGTAAGAGTCAGGATACCACCACTGCCAATTTTGACAGGTTGTCCCCCTAGCTTCCATGGCAAGGGAGTAACTGGTACGCATAGTCCATTAATAACGCATTTACCAAAAACATTAAAATTCTCTCCTGGCTTGTTATGATGGATATTTGCTGCCGAATTTGTGGCAATTACCCGATCATCGGACGGCACTTTCAAAACACTTGAGTCACTGCCAAAACTACATCTTAGAGTTGCACCAGAACATACTTGCCGTTGGCATAAACCCTATCCTCCACAAATGAATTTTTAATTAACTCAGAACATTGAGGAAAAAAGGCTGGTTGGGTTGAGAAGCGCCCACCCCGACAAGAGACGTTCTGGCGGAACGTCTCTACGAATTATCGCCGCTAACTGTGTTGGCTCAAACGACGATATAGGAAAGTCAATCCCGTAAATGAATATTGATAACACTCTATAGCATTCTAGACATAACTTATCACAATCAGCCAATATTGTCTGTGCCAATCTCTCACCCCCATTAGCTACGATTCAGATAAATATTGCCACCACTTTTAACAAAAATGTCACTAGCATAAACAATCTCAACACCCCCTGTTCCATCGATCTTAATCTTGCCCTTAGACTTGAGTGTAATACTATTATTTTTATCAGACAGACAGACTTTCTGATTCCCAGAAAGAGTTGCTAATTTAACCTTCCACGAAAGAAAACTGATTAAACCTGGACAGTATAAATTTATAAACTCCCCGGCTTCAAAAAGCACATATTCACCCGCCTTGCCTCCTAAAAACTTGAGCGCCTCCATGACAAGTTTGTTATCTTTATCATCAAGACACACCTTGCATCCCCCTGGCATCCCCCTGGGGTTGCACATTCCATTTTCTTCGCCGTATCATCGATTAAAAAACGATTTCCCCCTGAACTTTGCATAGAAATCCCCGCATTCACCCCACCTTTCGGTGATTCAACAAACTGTAACTGATGCCCACTGGGAGTAGCAAATGTCCGCAAACGCACATTACCATTACTCACCGTATCATTAATATGTTCTGGCGGTTGATCTTTGCCATTCCACACCCCACCTAATACATAAGGGCGATGAATATCTCCATGTTCAAACCCAACCACCACTTCATCATTCACTTCTGGGAGACAATCATTACCGCGATTATTACCAATACCATGTCCCAGCACTCTCGCCCAATTACTTTCATGTTCCTCCGTCAACGTGGGAAACTTTACTCGCACCCGCCCCATATTTTCTGGGTCTTTATTATTCGTCACCGTACCCACCAATAGCGTTTGTCCCGGTTGCAGGTGAGTTGGAGGTGAGAATAAGGTACAAAGATTTTCACCCCGTATACTGCTCACAGTAAACTCGGTGATGTACACCCGGTCTTGCAACAAATGCCGGGTTTCGGTAATATAATACTCGCCACTATATTTACCCATTCCCTCCAGTTGCACCACTCGTCCTGGTCGAATTTCTGGATTGCCTTCTCCTGTTGCATCAGCCTGGACAAATTCTCCAGCCAGTTGATCACAGATAGCTTGTGCCATAACCTCTGCCTCTTTCGCCTGAAACATCGGCTGATCGACTACAATCATCTTAGGATGCGGTGGCTGACCATGAAATGTCTGACTCGTTTTACACCCCTGACCAAAATCCGTTTGAGTTAAAACCTGGGGCGCTGTGGCTGTGGAGACAATTGCTTGTTTCTGGCGATAATCCCATCCCCTCACTTCCACCTCACTCACCTGTTCCCGACTCGTCACCCGCACCTGAAACTGGTGAATTTGTTTTAACCATTTCAGGCTTAATCGTTTACCTACTTGAGGTTGGCGGAAGTAAAGTTTCCCATCTTGAACAAACAGTTCAAAACCCAATCGCGCGGCTCGTTCCTGGAAAAACTCGATATTCGTCTGATTTTCCTGAAACACATAGTCATGGGGAATACCACTCTCATCAATCGTCCCCAATTGGATACCGACTTCAGCAGCAATTTTCTTAATAATATCGCTATCGGTCATATTTTGAAACGAGCGGTTATAGCGCCCTCGGTGCAGGCGATGGGAGACATCATAACCGCGAATAATTATCGGTGCTTGGGAGGTGTCGCTAAAATGGGTTTCCATAGCGGTAATCTCCCCTTCCAGCACATATCCCTGCTTCTGTTGAGCAAACTCAGGGGTAGCGGCGGTACTGGAAATAAATCCAATTTTCACCCACTTGCCAAAAGCAAATAAGTCTTGGTGCTGCCAAGTTTGATCGGTACGGCTACCGGGAAAAACAACTCAAAAAAGCGACTCTCAACAGAGTTTAACTCAATGTCACATTTAATCAATTTTGTTAACAAATTGACTCAAATGTAGTAAGGGAACTTTAGCCCTAGATTCCGTTGGGTTCTTGGGAAGTCGAAACCCAACCTACAACTTAAGTCTGGTGGGCAATGCCCACCCTACGGCTGATGCTAATGAAACCACCCGGCTCGTAGGGGCGCCTTGTCTTGCGCCCATTCCCTAGTGTGCGGTGATAAATCCCAATATGCGCCCATCAACCTCGATATGAAAGACACACAGCGTTAAAGAGCGCACAAGGTTATAGAACGCACAAGGTTATAGAACGCACAACGTTATAGGGCGCACAACTTTATAGCCTTACCAAGGCAGGTTAGGACATTTTTCCTGTTGCCTGTTGCCTGTTGCCTTTTGGGATAAACTTATGTCCTAACGTGTGTGCGTAGTGCTATATAGGGCGCACAACGTTAAGGGCGCACAACGTTAAGGGCGCACGCCGTGCGCCCCTACAAATCGACTGTCTACCCGACAACTACAATGAGAGAAGGTTGAATTTGAATTTGAATTTGGCTATGTATGAAATTACACTGTCCGTATCTGAAGAAACAGTACAGGCACTAAAGTGCCTACTACAAACCCATCTTCCCCATCTCGTCTATCGTCCCTGTTTAGACGAGGCGATCGCAACGATACCATAAACCGTAATTCCTTGCTGGCGTAACACTTCTGTGGCGGAACGGGCGGTTGCGCCTGTGGTGTAAATATCGTCTAAAATCAGTACGGGTGAATGATGTGAACGTTTGCCAAAACGCTTACCCACAGCAAACGCATCGGTGAGATTTTGCGATCGCTCGTTTGCGGATAAGCCAAATTGGGCTTGAGTCTCGCGTACCCGTTCTAAACCGTGAGGCTGATAATGATACCCTGTAAATTGACAAAAACTCTCAGCAAGCAGTTCAGCTTGATTAAACCCCCGCTGTTGTCGCTTACTGGGGTGAATCGGAATCGGAATCACCGTTAACTTTTTCCGCTGCTGCGCCGCCGTCGATTTTAGCCAAGCCTCACCCAACCAGAATCCCAAGGGACGGGCTATCTGGGTATGATTCTCATATTTTAGCGCCGCGATCGCCCGTTTCAATGTGCCGCCATAATGTCCCCAAACAAACACAGGTAACTCCCCTTGCCAAAATTGACTCGGATGCTTGAGTTGACAGCGCTGTAACTGACGCTGACAGTATTGGCAAAGTTCAGCATCCGTCGCGCGATCACATAATGGACAGTTTGACTTCAGGAATAAAGACAGTAAGCTATTCGTCAACTGTCCGATTCCTAGTTTCATCTCATCTTGTCTTTAGATGACCTCCATAGAATTATACCTTTAGCTTTAGTTTTTCCCCCATCTCCCCCATCTCCCCCAGCTTCCAGACGCGCCATGGCACGTCTCTACATGGCTTCCCCAGCTTCCCTGTTCCCTTAAGCAACATCCAATAAAAACATCGACAAAAACGCCAAGTACAACAGAAGGGCAAGTAAAACCACCACAAATGGCGGTGTAAACATTACCGGAAAACTCGCTTCCTCCAAAAGATTGGGCAAAAACCCTTGGTAGCAGATCGTATCGCCACAGCTACCGTAGTTAAAGAGAATCACAAAGGTTTGTAGTCCAATGATCCTCGGTAAAAAGTTTCCCTTTACTTTTACCTTGGTGCGTCTCCTGGCTGTCCGAGCCGTCGCACTAAAAAACAAAAAGATTGTCGTCGTGATGTAGAACAATCCCCCAAATGCAATATAGAAAAAAATTGACATCCAGCCTCCCGATGTCATAAAAAAGAGGGGGATACTAATTAGCACATAAATCAGGTAAACACTAAAGACCAGCCAAATATTGGTTGTAATCATTGAAGTTATAATCCTTACCGATTTACAAACAGCTTGATTCCAGCCTCTATAACAATTAGAGCTGGATACAAATAGGTAGAAGCTGAAGCCTGGTTTAGTAATTATTTGTACGAGATGAAATACTCATTTATTTCTTCAAGAGAGTGATTACAATCGTTTAACCCATTAGATCTTGCACCATTAGATCCTCGTTAGTTCCGCTAGTCTTCAACCCCAATACTTCGTCAAGTTAGGGGGCTTTATGTTTATACCTACTAATAAACGAATGACTATCCGGAATCACCGTTGATGTAGCGGAGTCGGGGTGCGGAGGTGCAGAGGTGCGCGGGTGCAGCAGAGGAGATGGGAGACAAAATTTCTATTGCCTATTGCCTATTGCCTATTCCCTGTTCCCTATTCCCTGTTCCCTGTTCCCTGTTCCCTGTTCCCTTTAAATCGATACTTCCTCAATATCAGCCAAATTGGGAAATAAATCACCATCACCAACCTCACGTTCTCCTGTTCGCTGACAGCGCACAGCAAAGCTACAGCTATCGCATTTACCCGCCGATATTGGCACTTGGGGAAACGGGATATGATCATGTTGATAGCGGTGTAACCATCCGGATAGCCGAGTCAGCAACTCTGTTAAATCCGCTCTCGTTTTTTCATGTTGTACTCTATCGTAGGGAAACGTAAAACATTGGGGACGGGGTTGAGACTTAACAAACCAGTACGTCATTGAAATCTGCTCCGGCAAATAATCACTGGTTTGAAGCAAAACATATCGGTATAAGCGTGTTTGCCAGTCTTTAGCTAACCAATGACGATTCCTCGGTAGAGGATAGGTTTTCCAGTCGAGAATCTGGGCGCTTTTTTCGTCTTCAATAAATAAGTCGTAAATAACCGTGAGTAAATAGCCTTGCATCGTTAACGTGCGACAATGTTCAGCCTCCCGAAAGGTGTGAGACTGGCGGGCAAATACCTCTGGGGCTGCATCCATTAGCGCCGTCACCCAATGATTAAGTTGGGGATTATCCTTCAGCAACGAGTCTATCGGTAATCCGAGTTCTCGTTGTTGCATCAACAGGTGAAAGTCACTTCCCCACGTCAGGCGTTCTTGTTGATCCGGTGAAACAGGACTTCCGAACTGATCCACATAGATATGTTGAAACTTACGCGGACAGGTTTCTAACAGATTGAGTTGTCCTTGAGATAAGCGAGTTAGGGAAACTGTCGATTGGTCAGCATTCATGGTTTAGTGAGGACAAATACACTCTCTTTATTCCCGCGTCCAATCCGCAGATTTTCGTCGAGATAGGTAATCTCCAACCAGCCCCGTTGCTCTCGACTTTCAATGTTAAAATCAAGCGCCTTAAATTTTTTACCCGTTTCAATTTGCTGGATAAAGTTAGTCGGAGATTTATAGTTAATTAAGCGTTGTAATCCCACAACCGACCGATCAAAATTGACATTAACGCGGCGTTCGGAAACGGGTTCAAACCGCGCTCCTACACTGATAATTCCCTCTAAATAAGGTAAGCTGGACACTTCAGCAATGTTATAAATTTTCGCGTCGGCGGTGCGAACACATTGGTAGATTTGACCCAATTGCCACAGGGGAAACCGACCCAAGTTTAATAAATCACTACTGGTTGTGTAGAGTAATCGCCAATTGCCTTCCAGCAAGTCCTGTGCTTCCAGTGGACGTGGCGTAGGGTTGCGGTCTTCTAATTGGGCAACGGCTGCCAAAATTGCTGTTTTTTCAGTGTCCGTTGCCAACAGCCCCCGATTTTTTCCCGCGATCGCTTCTAGTAACGTGGCTTTGCTAACCATCTGTCGTCCTGACAATCCACCGTTAAATATGGTATCATTTTTATCGACTTACTGACGTTTTTTATGTATAACCCTTCTTTGCGTGAAGAATCTCGTGAGCAACTGGCTCCAGTCATTTCCGTTCCCCGTGAAACCTCAGTTTTAGAGTGGTTAGAAACAACGAATCGTCTGCTGGCGCGTGATCCGAGCGAAAGCGATATCGACGATGATGAAGAGGAAATCTCTGAACTGATGGGTGTGGATGATAATGATTATGAGGATGAGGAGGATGATGATCTAGACGAATGATTCATCGATAGGTATAGGAAAGGATAAACAAGGGCGCGATCGCTTAATTCACAGCCCGCGCCCTGATCCCCAAAGCCAGCACC
Organism: Coleofasciculus sp. C1-SOL-03; assembly: GCF_040220555.1. NCBI lineage: Bacteria > Bacillati > Cyanobacteriota > Cyanophyceae > Coleofasciculales > Coleofasciculaceae > Coleofasciculus > Coleofasciculus sp. C1-SOL-03. The sequence goes on along the minus strand of NZ_JAVJUO010000107.1, from coordinate 53,347 downwards.
ATCAAGAAGGCTAACCCCATGACTCCCGCGATCGGGTTACTATCTACTCCGGTTATCCAAGGGGACACTTGACCCGAATACTGCACTAATTGTCCCACATTAATCAGGTAATAGCCCCAAACTAACCCTGCATGTAACCCAATGGGTAAACCCAAACGCCCTTGTCCTCGTTTTGCCCAAACTAAGGTTAATCCCAACAGCACTAATCCTGGAAATCCCGGTAATGTGCGAATAATTTCTGCGAGGGGTTTGAGAAAATGCAGTGTGGCAAAAATGAGCGCATCTGCCCAAAGAGATAATTTCGGAGAATAGTCTCGTTCCAACTCATCCAATAACCAACCCCGAAAGACTAACTCTTCAGCCAAGCCAATACCCAGGGCGCTAACCAATCCTTCTCCAATAATCCGCCGCCATTGTTCCGGAGGAGGTTGAAAATTCAGCCAGCCTAATCCCCCCTCTAGCGCAAACAAACTTAAGGTAAATAATAAACCAATACTTAACCCATTGAGCAAATCTATTCCATTGCGCCGAGACACGTATAACCCATACTGCTTTAACAGTTGAGGTTCTCCATAAACAAAGCGTCCCCAAACTTGTAGTAGCCCTAAAAACTCCCCAAACAATAGCGCCATCGTTAGAATGGTGACTAGATTTGAGTCATCGACCAAAAGGTAGATTGGCGCGGCTAACGGTAACCAAAATAACCCTAAGGTAACAACAAACAAACCCAGCCGCACAGGTGCTGGGTATTGAGCTAATTTCGGGAGGTTTTGTCTTAAACTGTTCAGGACTTACGTCTCCCTATTCATCCGGTTCAATCGTACTGGTTAAGCCGTGATTCTTCAACGTTTCGCAGTAGAACTCGGCATGTTCCAAAGCGCAGGTGATGACTAAAGCAATTCCGGAGTTGTGGGCTTCCATCATAATATTGACCGCTTGCGGCTGAGTCAAACTCGGTACTGTCTGTAGCAAGACTTGCACCACAAATTCCATCGCGTTGAAATCATCATTGTGAAGCAAAACACGATAGCGAGGTGCGGGTTTCCGAACGGTTGATGTTGAACGCTTCTCAATCGTTTCCACAGGCACGGCTAGAATCTCCCTCTCGTTCTAGTGTTTACAAAAAAATAGTGGCTGGGATACAGTTCCCTACTTTAGCTTTTTTTTATATTCCTTAACAAGTATGATCGCAATCACCCAGTTTGGCGAGTAGAGATAGCCGAATGTTGACTCAATCCCACCATCCTCATAGTCTTACTGTGTGACTATATGACGTAAAATAATATATATTGTCACATTTTACCTGAAGTTCTCTCAAAGCCGCGCTCTTTTTCTATAGCTTTTTATCTCAAAAATAGGAGTGTTTATCTAACAACTTTTGAAACAATTCGGGCAAAAGATTGATGTAACCAATCAAGATGAGGTAGTTGAGTGGGGAAGTATTGGAGACAATAATCATTCTTGGGCTAACACATTACGAATCGCTTGTGAATCCTGCTCTAAATCATCTTCTGTGTAAGGCAAGTAGGCTTTTTCACGCTTGAGAAATTCATAAGTTTCCCACCGGGATGAGAAGTTGAGCATCTGGCGGACTTGGGCGGCTCCAATGTGTCCTTGGCGATAGTTATCAGCTACGATAAGTTCTAAAATTCGGCGGGATATGTTTGCAGGTTGTAGTTGTAGTTGATTGGCGATGTCGTCAGGAAGTTCGATCGTGATTTGCATGATTGCTTCTCCTTAACTTACAAGAGAGTCTTTTCTATAATAGGCTGGTTATCCGGTATAATGTCTAGATAATTAAACTTGGCTGGTATATTCATCCCAGCTACCAGAAATCTCTGAATGCCGCTATGAGTTACAGGGTGGGGTAATTATTGAAATGCAAAAACGTTGACTCAATTCCACAATTATCATAGTCTTGATGTATAAATAAATAACGTAAAATAATGCATTCCCTGGCGTTAAACTACAATTCAGAAACCATAGGTGGCTCCCTCATTTTACATGCAGACTGCTTCGATTGGTTGGCGCAGATACCGAAAAATAGCATTCATGGAGTCGTAACTGATCCACCTTATGGTGTAAAAGAATATGACATTGAACAAATTAAGAAAAGAAGCAATGGTCAAGGAGGGATTTGGAGAATTCCGCCGTCTTATGATGGACATCAACGCTCACCTTTGCCCAGATTTACAGCACTAACTCAGAAGGAACGAACCACGTTGAAATGTTTCTTTGTTGAGTGGGCAAAATTAGTCGTGCGTGTACTACGTCCTGGGGGTCATGTATTTGTTGCCAGTAATGCTTTTCTGTCTCAATTAGTCTTTTCGGCACTCGTTGAAGGTGGGTTAGAATTTCGCGGTGAATTAATTCGTTTAGTGAGAACACTGCGCGGCGGCGATCGCCCGAAAAATGCTGAACAGGAATTTCCTCATGTATCATCTATGCCCAGAGGATGTTATGAACCGTGGGGAATTCTGCGAAAACCTATCCCATCCGGAATGAAAGTGAGTGACTGTTTGCGAGAATTTCAAACGGGAGGCTTACGACGAACACCGGACGGAAATCCATTTAATGATGTTATTTTCAGTGAACGAACTCCGCGTCAAGAACGGGAGATTGCAAATCACCCCAGTTTAAAACCTCAGTCGTTTTTACGCCAACTTGTTCATGCTGTTTTACCCTTAGGCGAAGGTATTCTAATTGACCCCTTTATGGGTTCAGGTTCGACAGTCGCCGCCGCCGAAGCTGTAGGCGTTTGCTGTATCGGGATTGAGCGATATGCAGAATATTACCAGATGAGTCGCACCGCCATTCCTCAGTTAGCGGCGTTGAAAAAATCGACGGAGAAGGTTGATGTGCAAATATCCACTGATTCTCAAAAACACCAGCAGTTAACGCTTGGGTAATTCCTGACTTTTCACGAGAAATCACGAAACCTGTGTATCGGGGCGGGTTTAGTTGCATCTGGGTGCAACCAAAGAGATAGTAGTGAAACCCGCCCCTACACCTTTACATGGTGATCCTATTCCTTAACGCTTACGCTATATTAAGATTAGTTAACGTTACTTAACATTATCGAGAACCATGCAGGCGACCCCCGTTGCAGCAACGGCTACTATTCCTGGCATCTATTGGCAATGGCGAGGACAGTCCATTTACTACGTCAAAGCGGGTGAAGGGCGATCGCAACATCCCCCTCTGTTACTGATCCATGGATTTGGTGCATCGACGGATCACTGGCGCAAGAATATGGCTGAACTCCAACAGGAGTTTGAAGTTTGGGCAATTGACCTATTGGGATTTGGACGATCCGCTAAACCGGACTGGCAATATAGTGGGGAGTTGTGGCGCGATCAGTTGCATGATTTTATCACCCAGGTGATTGGTCAGCCTGTAGTATTGGCAGGGAACTCCTTAGGCGGCTATTGTGCGCTATGTGTGGCGGCGCAACGTCCTGATTCTGCGGCGGGAGTGGTGTTACTCAATAGTGCCGGTCCGTTTACCGAGACGAAGGTTCCAGAGTCCGCGAATTCAGGGCGAAAGGGATTTAAGAACCTGACGCGATCGCTCTTATTGCAACCTTGGGCGAGTTTCCTTCTGTTTCAATACCTGCGGCGACGGGCGATCATTCGCAGAACCCTCAAGCAAGTCTATCTAGATCACAGCGCCATTACCGACCAACTGGTAGACGATATCTATCGTCCCTCCTGCGATCGCGGAGCGCATAAAGTCTTCGCCTCTGTCTTCAAATCGCCCCAAGGGGAAAAAATCGATGTACTGCTTTCCCAATTACGCTGTCCCCTCTTACTCTTGTGGGGAGAAGGTGATCCCTGGATGAATGCTAAAGAACGGGGAGCAAAGTTCCGTCAGTATTATCCCCAACTGACAGAATACTATCTCCAAGCGGGTCATTGTCCCCATGATGAGGTTCCCGACCAAGTGAATGAACTCCTCAAGTCCTGGGTGATTAAAAATTGTTAAAGATTCGGACATTTTTACGCCAAAACGGTGTTAGGTGGTAGAGAAAAACAACTGAGTGCAACACAGCTTCTAACTGTTAGCACTAGGCTAATCAGCATTTTCAGATCGCAGAAACCCTTGATCTACCGTAGGGTGGGCATTGCCCACCAACCGTCTAACCTCTGCCTTCTTCTACCAGCACCGATGAGCAATGATCACCTCTGACAACCCACCCTCCCAGAATCCACCACCGCCTATTGTCACCGATCCTGGCATTCTTCAGAAAACCCTGTTTGATGATTTTGTTCAATCGGTATTGGCAAATGGCGAAATGGTCATGCCTTGTATCCCAGCCTTGACAGACTATTATATCTGGCGGATAGGGGCGCTGTTTCAGGCAATTGATTCTCGGTTTAGCCAGGAACAATTGCAGCAAGTGGGTCCAATGATTGCCAAGAATCTGGTCGAGGGATTTCGGATTTCTCCCCATAGTAGATTGCGTCTGAAGTACGAAACCTCCCAGCCGACAAATGAGGGATACAAGTTCAAAACATCAATACTGGCTGCATCAGTTGTCGAGGAATATCAGAAATGGGTTGACTCCCGACAGCCTTTGTTGTTTGGATCTGAGCCAAACGCGAAAGTGATGCAAGTGGCGGCACAGTTTGAAGACCCGACAACAGTAACAGTATTAGATGTCGGTGCCCAAATAGGTCGCCATACCCTTCCTTTAGCCAGACAGGGTTATTCAGTCGATGCGTTAGAGTTGTCCCCAACCTTTGTTGAACGGTTAAAAAATGCCGCCTCAACTGGTTCAGTTAACGTGACCGTGGGTGATATCCTTGATCCACTGGTGAGAATGCCTCTAGCGCATTATCGTTTCGCGATCGGTGTAGAAGTCATTGCTGCTCATTGTCGAGATGTTGAGCAACTGCGATTATTTTTAGTCAAAATGTGCGATGTTCTCTGTTCAGGAGGACTCTTACTGTTTGCTATTTTTCTATGTCAAGACGATTACGAACCTGATCCGTTAACTCGACAGCTTTCTCAACTCCACTGGTCTTCTTTCTTTACGCAACAAGACTTAGCGAGTGCGATGGAAGGATTACCCCTTCAACTCATTTCTAATGAATCTTTTTTAGACTATGAACGCGAACATCAATCACCAGAGACGGGAACCTTAAGCGAGCAATTTTGCAACTGGGCAACAGGGGGCAATATATTAGTTCCTTCAACGGAAAAATCAGTGGTGGAACTGCGATGGATTTTGGGTCAACGGATTTGAGTCAGGGCGTACTTGCTCCCCTCTCCCCCGGTGGGAGAGGGGTTGGGGGTGAGGGGGTTTTGGCTTAAGTTGACACCAATGACTGATGTGCGCCCAATTAAATAGCAAAATCTATTCCATGATTTTTGCTGTATCACACCACGACAATTTGCCATTTAGTCCTGATTGTTGCGCTTGAGTATTTCTTGCTCAATATAGTCATCCAAATTGGGAATATATTGCACCGCTTCCGCTTGAAGAACCTGATTAACAATCTCTAGGGGTAACGTCTTTGCCCGTTCCAAGTCTTGATTTAACTGCTCATTTTGGGCGTTGATTGTATCAATTGTTTTACGGATAAACGTTTGCTGGCGATGAAGGCTGTCTTCCAGCATCTGCTGTCCTAAAATTTGCCTAAATTGTTGACTAAATCTGAGCATTTTCATATTCATATCCTGAGTGCTGTTGGGTTCATCTTGAGTATCGGTGTTACTGTCTTCGGGAATCAGTTGATCGGGAGAGATTCGAGAGGTATCCTGGTTAGGAGTAGAGTGTAAAGATGTCACGCGATCGCTCATTGCTAAAGCCACCTCTGGAATTACCCAGGAACTGCAAATCGCGGCGGTTAAGGCTAAACTGTAAATTAGACCAGCAGATCGCGGATCAGAGGGAGAAGGAATCGGTGATTTGGTCTTCACTTCAGCCCGATTTTCCTCCGTTGTCCAGCTATTAAAATTCATGGTCGAAGATTGACCCAACAAGACAATTGATAGGGCGGAGGAGAATAGAAAAAACTGGGTAATCACTATGCCAATGTGGACAACTAAAGAAGGGGTTATTTTAGGTAAGATTAAACGATTCATGAGAATTAGTTAAACGAAACTGCCATTTAATTCAAGAAATTGTCGGTTGGGTTGAGCGAAGTCGAAATCCAACGCCGTACAAGACTATTTTGGTTTTAATCGTCAGTCCACCTCATCTGATTTGTGCTTCCGATTAAGCTGAAGTTCCCCCCATACAGATGTACTCTACCCGGGCTAAAGCCTTATACAGTAATGGTTTGATCGCTCAAACCCCTCAAAAATCGTACCCATGTAGCACTTGCAAAAATAGCGCGATACGTTCCTTCGGAACAGGCTCCGCCAACGCGCTATTTTTGCAATAGACAAGAGATCGGTGGAAACCCACGCTACATCAAGGTTTCAGCGATTGTACTCATGTACGGCGGCTAAAAAATCGCGCAAAGCCGCACGGTGAGGCAGTTTTGATTTTTTGGCTGGGGGAACTTCAGCTTAGATTTCGTTGGGTTGAGCGAAGTCGTTGGGTTGAGCGAAGTCGAAACCCAACCTACTGGCGTGGCGCAGCTTAATTAGTTGATTAGAATTGTAGGGGCGCACCGACGTGCATTCGTATCAACTTAAGACTTTGTATGACTAGCGCTCAAAGCTTAGATCCCCCTAAATCCCCCTTAAAAAGGGGGACTTTGATTAATTTCTGGTTCCCCCCTTTTGAAGGGGGGCTAGGGGGGATCTCTGATTAAATAAAGGTTTCAAGCCTTAAGTTGACACCAATGGTGCGCCCATTAAATCGTCAAATCTCTCCCACAATTTTAATTGAACAGTATTTGGGATAACCTGTGTAATCAACTGACAAGAAACAATGAATCCTGAACAATCAACCATCAACAATCAACCCCCTAGCATCCGAGAAGAACATATCCACCAGCTACAACGCCAGTTTTTGACTCGTGGTCAACTCAAACTCCCCTGCGTACCCGCGCTGCGAAACTATTACCTGCATCAGATAGCTGCGCTACTGCAAACCATTAACCAGACATTGGGTGAAGAAGCCGCCAGTCGCTTGTCTCACAACTTGACACTGAAACTTGAAGAAGGATTTGAACAATCGCCTCGTTCCCTATTGGTGATTCAATACGACCTAACTGCACCCCCTGAACAACGGTTCAAGTTTAACTTTTCCCTACAGAGTGAATCTGTTTCGGACACCTATCAACAATGGGTAAATGAACGAGAACCGCCTCTATTTGGGTCGCACCCCGATGCGAAACTGATGGCAATTGCAGCACAATTGGGAGAACCTGCTCACGTTCCAGTGTTAGATATTGGTGCGGCGGCGGGTCGCAATACTCTCCCCTTAGCGAAACTGGGTCATCCAGTTGATGCAGTTGAGTTAGCGCCAGTCTTTGCGAATCAATTACAAACCATTGTCCAAGGATCTAATTTACCTGTCAGGGTAATTCTTGGTGATATTTTCAGTCGCGAAATCAGGTTACGACCCGCCTATTATCGGTTAGTGGTTCTGGCTGAAGTTGTGGCGTCTCATATTCGGGATGAGGAACAACTGCGATTATTATTAGCCAAAGTTTGCGATGTTCTTTGTTCGGGAGGACTGTTACTGTTTAGTATGTTTTTGACAGTTGACGACTATGAACCTGATCCCGTCACCCAACAAGTTTCCCAAGCTAAATGGTCTTGTCTGTTTACCCGCAAACAATTAGCCAAAGCGATGGAACGATTGCCGATAGAATTAGTGTCCGATGAGTCTGTGTTAGAGTACGAACGCGAACATTTACCAGAAATAGCGTGGCCCCCCACCAGTTGGTTTATTAATTGGTGTTTGGGGTACAATGTGTTTCCCTTAAACCAGGGAAGACCGCCGTTAGAGTTGCGTTGGATTCTTTGTAGACGGTTATAGTGATTAAGTAGGTGGACACAATTAAAGTTAGTGGTGGAGATTAGGGAACAGGGAATAGGGAACAGGGAACAGGAATAAGGGTTTGAGACTTGTTTCCATAACTTAATCTAGTTAAGTTTATTTCCACCAACCTACTTAGTCATTGGTTATTTGTCAATAAACAGTAAATTTACATTCAATACTTATTAAGCAATGAAAAATCTCTGAAGCCAAAATTGACCACAAAAGCAACATTCAAATTTTCCATGGATTTAACCAGAGAGGGGATATCTCCCATCGGTTTTGATTCATAGTGATTGAATAAAATAGCCATGCGTTTTTCCAGGTCGGGGCGAATTTCGGATGGAGATAACAAAACCAGTTTAAGCAACAAAACTGTCATTTGTAACGAACCCAGATTAACCACTAAATCATCAAACCAATAATGTTCTGGTTTTTCTGGACTTTCGACGATGAGTAAATTAAACAACTGGCTGCATGTTTTCTTGATCAGGAACTTATCCAGTTTATTCTGATTATATTCAGTTAGCGTATTAGCCAGGTGTTTATTTAACAATCCATAAAAGTAATGTTGTCCATAGCTCGGATCAATTGATGCAATGATATACTGATATAAATTGTCTTTAAAGAGAGAATACGAAGGCGTTTTCAATGTGCGATGTAGAAAATTTTGTGCCTCACAGTAGGCAAAGGAATTCTTGGCTTTTCCGCCAAACTGCCGCAGTGCCAGATGCAATTCTTCATCATCCAATAGAGTAGGATTCTTTACCAACGGCTTCCTCATTCTAGTAGGGGATACGCTTCCCTTGACTAGATAGGTTGCATACTGCCACAGTTCATCTTCCAACTGTTGCTGTTTTTCCGCTTGCAGTTTTTGGATGGTTTGCTGAGCTTCCTCGGAACAGTCTTGACTCAATAGACAATAGGAAAATAAGAATGGATATCGCCCAATTAACTCAGCTAATTTCTTCCGTTCCCATTTAGAAGACTTTTCTGTAGATGTTGGCTCATCTACCACTACCCTTAGACGTTCTAATGCTCGATATTCTTCTGAATTGATAAAGGTTTGTACGAGTTGTCGCAAACGGCTAGTGGTGGGCTGGTGGCTAATTTGGAACAAATCCAGCAACTTGTTGATCGCTACATGTTCTTTCGGCGTCATTTGCCAACGGTTCACCAGAATGTGACAGCAGCGATAAATGATATATTTAAACTCTTGATCCGCTCGTCTAGAGGCGGTAATTCTGTAGAGTATATCTAAAATTTTTTGGTCTGAATAGTCGATCCCATGGATAAACAACTGATGGAAACGCTCAATCATTTGCTCCGGAGATTCCCGTTGTAAGCAGTCTATTAGGTGTTTATAGAGACGTTCGGCTAGGGTGTCTAAGTCAAGCTCTCCCTCGTGATTTTGTTTCGCGAAGGAAACAGGTTGAGGTAGACTAGGAAGAATCTGCTGCACCCACTGTTCACTAAAGACAGACTGGTAAATCGGATTATAAACTTGTAGTTGACTATTCTGCTTGACCACTAATCCAGTCAACCGCAATTCCATTTGGGGACGACTGTCATTCGCCGTAATTTGTCCATCTTGTAAAATTTGCTGGTAGATATAAATAATTTCCGGATGACGCTGCCCACATTTGAGCAAGCGATTGCGGATTGTTCTTAAATGTTCGGGTTCATCAAAGGCTTCCCAATTTTCAATGACTTGGGTTTGAATCAGGTGTTCAATCCAAGCTGAGACTTTAGCTTTACCATTTAGTCCCAGAAAAATTTTTTTGAATGGATTAGCTTGCCAGGTTTCCTTAGTTTTAGGAGAATATCTTTGTTTCTCAATAGAGTGACTGACTAATTTACACAGTTTTTGGGTGAGAAACGGTTGACCTCCTGTCCAGGCTAAAATTTCTTGAAGAATTACATCGGGATGACTAACTTTTCCGGCAAATCCCTCGGCTAAGGGTTGAATATCTTTGAGCTGAAACCCCGAAAGTTCAATTGCCTGACCAATATTGAATGGGGTGCAGTATTTATCTTGAATCAGATCAGATGGTGTAGCGACGCCAAGCAGAGCAAAGGTGAGGCGTTGATAGTTAGGATTCGTGGCTCGCTGATTGTAGCATGATTTGATCGCGGCGAAAAAGTCATCCACCGGAAATTTTAAGCGGAGAACGTTATCGATTTCATCGAAAAAGATGACTAAGTTTTGCGGGATTGATTGAAGTAATACCTCATCAAAAAATGTGCCAAACCGTTGTACAATCGAGAGATGTTTGCGCGTAGACCACCACGTTTCTAGTTCACTGGCATCCATGAGATCAAAGCTGCCAGCCAAGGTGTAGACAATACCCGCATACCACTGTTCTAGGGTAATATTTTGGCATCCGATCGCGGTCAGATCAACCGCAGCACAGGCAATCCCCACCTGCTTCAGGCGCTGCATTGTGCGAACCCGTAGGCTAGACTTCCCCATCTGGCGGGAGTTGAGGACATAACAGAACTCGCCAGCTTTCAGCGCTTCGTAGAGTTGATTGTCAGCTTGTCGAACCACGTAGGTAGGAGCATCAATAGGGAGACACCCCCCAACTTGATACTCATAGACTGAGTTTTGCACGGCAATCATGGGATGCACCTGAGGTTTAGGTAAAAATACGGGATTTCCCTCTGACAGGATTGTATCCTAGATTGTTATATTTCCCAGAACTGAGAGCCTTATGCACAAAATGCCAGCGCCTGTTTCAACCGCCCGCCATTCACGGAATTAACATCGTTCGGCTGTAAATCCATGATCAACGTGATACATTAGCTTCATCGAATCTTCATCAAACCAGCAGGATTTTGGCGTTATTGTGAAGATTTCATGAAGATAGGTAAGGGTTTGAGGTAGGGTGCGTTAGCGATAGCGTAACGCACCAACCCAACTAAAATGGTGGATTAGATTTGACCATTGAATCGGGCGCACGCCATGCGCCCCTACGGTTTCGGGGCTAATGGTTAATTCATCAAATAAGGTGTGCCACGCCACTACTGGACTGACACAGCTAAAATTGTGGAATAGATTTGGCGGTGAAATCGGGCGCACGCCATGCGCCCCTACAATTCTAATCTACCATTTTAGGTGTGCCACGACACTACCCTGATTAACCCCACCCTAACCCTCCCCTTATCAAGGGGAGGGAATCGGAAAGAAGGAGGAAACCGGGAGGAAGGAGGTAACATTTCTCCCCAAAGCACCGGGGGATTAAGGAGGGTTACGATTAAAGGGAAATCATAAATTTATAATTCTGACGCTTTGTGACTAAAGAGTCGGAAATATAAACTGACAAAGAACTCTTTAATCGGAAATGCCAAAAACGTTAGCGGATTAATCGTGACAATAATATTCCGGACATCTCGCACCGCTAAATTAACAATTTGTTTTGCCACCCAATCCGCAGACATGACACCAATGGGATTCAAATTACTCTTAAACGGTCCTAAAATCAGTTTGCGGATGACACAAGGCGCATCGAGACGGCGTAATGTGACTAAATCCCCTAAAGCCCGTTTGCTTAATTCATACAGAGGACTGACGGCGGGACTAACTTCGGCTTCGGAGGTATTGATCCAGACTTCCTTGCGGGCTATATCTTGATTGGTGCGAACCGTCTGCAAAAATAATTCTAATAACCGCCAACTAGAGAATGTATTCACCTCGTAAGATTTGGCGATCGCGTCAGCGGTTCTTTCTCCATGGACGTTAATCCCATGATTGAGGATCAATATATCAATCGATTCTAACTCAGCCGCAATCTCAGATTCTTGTCCCACTTGCCAGGTAATCGTTTTCACGGATAACGGTTCACCCGCTGCGGTTAAAATAATTGGGTCTGACTTCGAGGTTAACCCGATAACTTTAGCCCCGCGCTGGTGCAACTGATACAATAGCGATCGCCCCAATGTGCCAGACGCCCCAGTAACGGCTACCGTTTTACCTTTCAGGGATAGTGCAGTACCCATAAGTTTATCGACGAAGGTCAATGTGCCACAATAATACGCCTTTTGGTTATCAAAGTGATGTCGCCAATGATAGGGGCGATTGACGGTCCAGTTTGAGGGGGGACGAAAGAATGGTCCCGGACGATGGGTTAAATCGGTTAGTTCATCGGCACCAGAGAGTCCACTCCCTCGCGCGATCGCACTTCCTAAAAAGCTTAACGTATAGAGGACACCCGCTAACGCCGGATGGTGGGGTTCACTCCAGATATAAGCAATTCCCCACAACCCCAAGCTAAACAGCAACATCACCAGGGATTCGGGTAAATCATTGTACCAATGGGCTTGGCGATAAATTTGTTCACTAGCCGGGGTTAAATCCGGTTTGAATACCCGATGATGCCAAACATGCAACCGATATAACGGTGTCCAATGATGGGACAAGACGTGATAGAAGTCGCGGATTAGTTCTACCCACAGGACAGAACCTAGTCCCCATGCTGCTGTACTCAGAAACGATATCACCATACAAACCCTATATCCTCAGCCATGCAGAACGAGCAAACGTTAAAATACTAGAGTATTCTCCTCAAAGTATAAAAAAATTAACGATTTAAGTTACAATTAGATACAATTTGCGTGGGTGGAGAAATCAAGGAGCGTATGCCAGAGAACTCCTGGACAGAGAATAATCATAGCAGTGAGCTTGATTCCCTTAGCTCTCTGCTGTCTGAGTGGTCTGAAGATGATTTTGAGAGCGACTTTTTCTTTCAGGGACTCGAAGGGCGACGACGCAAAGCGGCGTTGGCGCTAACCCTGATTTGGGGAGGGACGATCACTCTGCATCTGCTGTCCTGGGGGTATTGGTTAGTCTTTGGTTTAACCGCACTGTTAGGGATTCAGGCGATACGGGTATTAGTGGCGCGACCGATCCGAGTGCCGAAACCTTTACAGGGAGAGAATCCGGCTGATTTTCCGTATGTGTCCTTACTGGTGGCGGCTAAAAATGAAGAGGCGGTAATTCAGAACTTGGTGAGGATGCTGTGTAACTTAGATTATCCCCAGGAACGCTGCGAACTTTGGGTAATTAACGATCACAGTACGGATAAAACCCCAATCCTTTTAGATCAATTGGCGGCAGAATACAATCAGTTAAACGTATTTCATCGCGATGCTAGCGCCACAGGCGGTAAATCTGGGGCGTTGAATCAGGTCTTACCGTTGACGAAAGGGGACGTTATTGGTGTCTTTGATGCCGATGCCCATGTGACTACAGATCTGCTGCGGCGAGTGCTACCCATCTTTAACCAGTCGAGAGTCGGCGCGGTACAAGTGCGAAAAGCGATCGCGAATGCGCCCCTGAATTTCTGGACAAAAGGACAGATGGCAGAAATGGCACTGGATAGCTATTTCCAACAGCAACGGACTGCCCTCGGTGGGATTGGTGAACTGCGGGGAAATGGTCAGTTTGTGCGCCGTGCAGCATTGGAACGCTGTGGCGGCTGGAATGAGCAAACGATTACCGATGATCTGGATTTAACCATACGCCTGCATCTGGATCGATGGGATATTCGTTTCCTGGAATTCCCAGCGGTGGATGAGGAAGGTGTGACTCGCGCCCTCTCCCTCTGGCATCAGCGGAGTCGTTGGGCGGAAGGGGGATATCAGCGTTATTTAGACTACTGGCGTTTAATTGCCAGCAATCGTCTGGGTTGGAGCAAAACCATCGATTTATTCTCATTTTTAATGATTCAGTACCTATTGCCAACGGCAGCCATACCGGATTTTTTAATGGCAATGCTTCGCTCTCGTTTACCTTTGTATAGTCCGATTACCGGATTAACGCTTACGCTGTCGTTCATTGCCATGTTTACCGGATTGCGTCGGATTCAACGGGATGAACCGTTGACAATTGGCAATCTATTGCTCAATGTCTTGCAAACAGTACGGGGTGTTCTGTATATGCTGCATTGGATGCTGGTGATGGCAGCCACAACCGCTCGCATGTCCGTGCGTCCCAAGCGATTAAAATGGGTGAAAACGGTGCATCAGGGGACGGGAAAGGAACGTTTTGAGTTTTGATATTCAGCAGACCCTCTTGATCAGGAGATTTTACAGGATAAGATATGGTCTTCTTGGACTTTGGACAAAAAAACTACATTTACGTAACTGTTACGCAAATGTAGTTTGAAGTTAATTAAGAGGAATTAATTTAACTATGACCGAAAAGTTTTCGCACTCTTCCAAAGGAGGAAGCCACCTCTGCGGGGATTAGGTTTTCGGTCAAAAACGCTTCCTACGTAAAATCGGCTAACCCTTGCCTGGTAGACCAAAATCGAGTTTTGTGCTTAAGTTGGGTTGACTTATCCTTAAAATTTCATTAATTAAAAATCCCGCGTCTTCAGCCACCCAATTCCCCCAGATTCAAAATATTCAGCAATTTTACTGAAGCCATTTGCGACAGATGGCTGATGAAATATATCCCTAGGGATGAATAACAATTAAAGACAAGCCTGTATAACAAAATCATGGAAAAGCCGATGAAGATTAATCTAAGTGGAAAAGACCTCAGTGGTAAGGATCTAACGGCGGCTAACCTGCGGGGAGCTATCCTGGAAAGGACAGACCTGAGTGGTGCTGACTTAAGTGAAGCAGACCTACAGGGCGCTAATCTGAATGGTGCTGACCTCAGTTTAGCCAACCTCAGCTACGCCAAGTTGACCCGCGCTCAACTCAGGAGGGCTGAATTGCTAGCGGCTGATTTAATCGGTGCTGATCTCAGGGGTGCAGATTTGAGACATGCAGACCTTAAGGGTGCCGATTTAACCGATGCTGATTTAAGAGGTACTGATTTGAGGGGAGTCAAATTGAGCCGAGTTAACCTCAGAGGTGCGGACTTGAGAGGGGCAAAGTTGAGTAAAGTCTATCTAATGGATGCTAATGTAATCGGGATAAAGCTGGTAAGCTAACGGCACGGGTGAACAATAGGTTTTAGATTTTAGTGACTTCATAATGCTAAAATCTAAAATTCGTTGAATGGCATGTTTATGGTCATACCGTTCGTTCGTCGTGAATCTTAAAACCGTTGGTTACTGGGTTTTGAGTTGTCTCACAGCGCTAGTTGTTTGGCTAGTGTTTTCTTGTCTTAGCACGAGTCAACTACATCCATCAGCAACGATGAGGATGGTGCTAGCCAACGGGGATCAGGGCGCGGTTGTGTCTTTGACAAACTCCCCAACAGAGCGATCGCCCAATCCTAACGACACATCCTCATCCTCAAGCTTACGAGTGATTACTAAGGTGTTTGAGCCATTCGTGATTGAAGAAAATGGCAACTACAGGGGATTTAGTATCGAACTGTGGGACAAGCTTGCCGAACAAATGGGGGTAAGCTACCAATTGCAGGGCGTAGATACCATTGGTCAACTCTTAGCGGAAATAGAACAAGGGACGGCTGATGTGGCGATCGCAGGGGTGACGATTACCTCTGAACGGGAAGAAGTGATCGATTTTTCCCACCCCTATTTTGAATCGGGGTTGCAAATTATGGTCTCTGCTCAAAACCGTAGCCTTTTGGGTACTTTTGTGCAAGGGATTTTGAGAATTCTGTTGACGCCAGCCCTTTATTATGCAATAGGATTTTTTGTCCTCTGTTTATTGATCGCGGCTCATGTTATTTGGTTCGTGGAACGCCAGCATAACGAGGAGTTTCCCCAATCTTACCTACCCGGTATCTGGGAAGCCTTCTGGTGGGCGGCGGTAACTGTGACAACCGTGGGTTATGGGGATAAAACCCCAAAAAAGGCATTAGGACGGTTATTTGCTTTATTTTGGATGTGTGCAGGCTATTTCATCTTTGCCTACTTCACCGCCAGCATTACCACCAGCTTCACATTACAAGGATTGCGCGGCGCGATCGCAACGCCTGCGGATTTACATCATGTGCGAGTAGCGACAGTGGAGAAAAGTGCGGCTCAAGAGTATCTACAGGATCATCGAGTAGCATCCATTTTGTTTAACACCTTGCCAGAGGCTTATCAAGCCCTAGAGGATGAACGAGTGGATGCTGTGGTTTATGATGCACCTGCCCTACAGAATTATGCTGCCTCGGCAGGGCAAGGCAAGGTTAAGTTGATTGAGCCGACATTTCAACAACAAAATTATGGGATTGCGCTACCGGAAGGGAGCCTCTGGCGGGAAGCCATCAATTTGGCATTATTGCAGTTGATGGAAGATGGGACATACCAAGAGTTGTACCAAAAGTGGTTTGGCATGTCCACACAGTAGTATAAATGCTGAACTTCAATGGGTTCTTGTTATTGCAGATTACGGCAAGTGATAAAATATACGGATTAAGAACGGCGAACTCACCAGTATTGCAATCTCTAAAACAGCGATTGTCCACCAGCGGATTTCTTGATAACTCATTCGCATTTTCTCAATTCAATTTACCCAATGCCCCTCCGGGGAATAGTCTTAAGCTAATCAGTTTGTTGAGAAAGACTATCAATTTATTTGGGTATGTTCCTTTTTACAGAGGCGACGACTGGTTTCAGTGCTGTGTGTGTGAAGACTGTGTGAGAAATCCGTAAAAATAGAGTGAACGGGAGTGGGAGTGTGGGTGCTATGGGTGTAGAGACGTGCCATGGCACGTCTGGAAGCTGAGAAAGCCGATTGCTTGTACAGTGATCAATAGCCTCTGTGATTTGAACATTCTCATGAAACGTTGGATTGTCAGTTTATTCGGTACAGTGCTAGTGCTGGTATGCTCTGGATGGTGGATAACGCCATCAGTGATGGCACAAGCCCAAATCCCTGATTTAACCCAGGCTCAGATTGAGCAGCTTAATGAATTGCGGCAAAAAGCGTTTACGGCGACACAACTGGGTGAGTTTGCCACGGCTGAAACGTATTGGACACAACTGATTGAACTATTGCCCAATAATCCCGTAGGCTGGAGTAATCGGGGCAATGTCAGAGTCAGTCAGCATAAATTAGACGAAGCGATCGCAGATTTTAATCAATCGATTCAGTTAGCGCCCGACGCCCCTGATCCCTATTTGAACCGGGGGACAGCTTATGAAGGAAAAGGAGAATGGCAAAAGGCGATCGCCGATTATCGGCAGGTATTGCAGATTAACCCCGATGACGCGATGGCGTACAATAACCTGGGAAACGCTAACGCCGGAAAGGGAGAATGGGAAGTCGCGATCGCGAATTACCAGAAAGCCATTGATTTATCCCCGGATTTTGCCTTTGCCCGGGCAAACCACGCCCTCGCCCTTTATCAAATTGGCAAGAAGAAAGAAGCAATCCTGGAATTCCGCAAACTAATCCGCAAATATCCCCAATTTCCCGATGTCCGCGCCGCACTCACCGCCGCCTTATGGGTGAATGGGAATCAGGGAGAAGCCGAGAGTAACTGGGTGGCTGCTATTGGGTTAGATCAGCGCTATAAAGACATCGATTGGGTGGAAAATATCCGCCGTTGGCCCCCCGCGATGGTGATGGCGTTGGATAAATTTTTACAGTTGGAATAATACTCAATTTGCTTTAGAATTGTCGATCATCATACTGCCATCAATGCTTCTGCCAATACAACTGGATATGGGTTTTTGAATCAAATTGAGTCAGGAGGATTGTATGCACCGTCTGTAATTGAGGGCTGGGTCTTAGACTATGAAAATAAGCACGGAGTTCAGATGGATTCGGTGATAATTGAGGAATTACATCGCTTCGTTGAATCTCAAGTTGCTAATTTTATTCAAAAATTTGATTACTACTTTGCAAATGCGGCTGATATTACACAGTCATTACTAGAGGCACTAAAACGCTGGCAGAGATTAGTGGAACCGTGGGATATTTACCTAAAAACTATCCTGGCTTTGGAACAGCTTAAGCCAATCCAGACAAGCTACAGTAAACAGCCACTTCCCTACCAGCGCGACATGATCGCTCAATCCCTACGTCAAATTCGTCAGTACGGAGGCTCAATGCTAGTCGCTTCGACTGGACTAGGTAAAACGGTCATGGGAACATTAATTGCGATGCAGATTAAGCAATGCTGCTATTCGTGTTTGGTGTCAGCAAAAAGGCTTCGCTGAAGAAGAGGTAATTCGTGAGTGTACTCTGTATCTCAAACCGGAAAGTGCTGGCGATGAGATCAAAGACTGGCTCACAGCGCAACAGATGTGAGTTAGTATATATATCTGATCTTGGTTAAGTATCAGCTAGCAAAAACATCATTGAAAATTTTGCGCTTGACCCGAAACTTAACTTCTACTAACTTTTGATATAGATCATCTAAATTATCTATAGTTATTTTACCTTCATCTCTTAGTTTTTTAATGACAGCAAGCGTTCCTTTAATATTCAATCCCAACCTCATAGCTTCTCTGCGAGCAACCAAGTCATCCAAGATTGTATAATCGGCTTGGAGTTGAATGCTAAGAGCAATCGCGTCTGACTCTCCTTTGCCTAAACGTTTATTTAAACTCGTTGCTAGAGACAGTAAGGTTACTTCTCGCACTTCTATCTGTCCGGAATCAATAAGGCTAGCGATATCAGCTCTCGGCTGATCTTGTTTAGCTTCTATTTCATCAGCTACAGATTTAGGCAGATAAAAATTGTCTGGATATTCAGCCAATTTATCTAAAACCTCTAGACGAGCCAGAAAAATTAAGGGTGAGGAGTTAAAAACAATGTTCACACCAGTCACCAATTCCTCTCTATAGAGATATCATCATCTGACAAATAGGAAAATTCAATACCCATTAATTCAAAAAGTTGCAAAATCATTTCGGGTTCCATTTCCATGACTTCGGCTGCTTTCTGAAGACTGATGACTTTAGTCAGTAAAGCACCGATAATAAAGATAAAATTCTCTTTTTGATTGACCGTTTGAAAAAGTTGAAGTTCAGCTGCAATCGTTTCAGTGATTGTTCGATTCATAAGGGATTGTGTTTATCAAAGGGACAAGGTACTGATCTGACTTTTCACAGGAAGTATACAAACTATTGTATAGACCAAACATGGACGGTCTGGGCGGGTTTAGTTACATCTGGGTGCAACCGAAAAGATAGTCGTGAAACCCGCCCCTACAGTTGGCTGTTTGATTCGGCTAAATCCTACGACTGAATTCGTAGCCTTAACACCACAGTGCTATTAACCGATTGAGAAGGACGCCACTTGATCAAACTTCGCTTAATTAACTCAATCACGTTTGCTGTTTTCAAGGTTGAAGCCTCCTCATCTAACATAATCCGCCCCACACGCCCTTTGCTTAGCGTAAACTCGAAGACGATTTCACCACTCAAATTAGCGGGTAAATTTATTTGTTGCAAATATTGGGTCAATGAAAGGGTGTCACTTTGCTGCAATCCAGTGATGCTAACTACTTCTAAGTGGATATTATTGGCGGCTGGAGACGAAGGCTTTTGACCTAACTTTTTCCGAACGGGATCGATACCTTTACTGGCCATTGCTTTGAATGAAGATGTCGGTACATCTAGGTTTTTCTCCTCATCTGCTTTCATCGAAGACATACCACCACATTCCTGGAATACTCCACCAGCGTAAATAGAAAGACTGTCATCACCTGGCGCACTGGCGGAATAGGCTTGTCGTCTTGAATGAAGTGATATTGAACGAGGTGCTGCTTTACCAAAAACACCTCGATAACTAACATCTTCTGCCATTTCCACAGGAACATTCATGGAAACGGATTGGCTTCCCGGTTCTACCCGCACATCATCACTAACGGCAACAAATGCGGTATATTGACACAATAACTGATAGGTTAATGCCGTATCGCTTACTGCCTCAACTCCCGATTTAGTTTCATAAGTCACCCTTTGATTCATCAAGTCTTTAATCCGCGCCCGTCCCCATAATTGAGCAATGGCTGGATTTCCGGTTTCACTAAAATTGAGGTGAAATGTTTTTTGATAGCGTTCCCCCCTGGCGGTAGTCCCATTAATCTGTAAATCACCCGCCATGCGATCGCGCTTTCGTCCAAATAGCACTAAGGGTTGTTGGGCAAATAAATCGGGGGCGATTGCGGGATAAATTTCCGGGGTTTCTCCGCTTCCATTCCAGTTGAGTTCAATGGTGGTTAACACGGGATTATTAATTGAGCGGAAAAACTTTTCAACGACTTTTTCCGTCGGTTCATCATGACGAATAATCCGGCAAATTCCGCGTCCAACTTCAGCAATACGATTCAGTAAAAACCGATTAACTGAACTTCCCGCCCCAAAACTATATAACCGATTTCCGGGTTGAAGTTCCTGCTGGACTTCAGCTAAAATACGACTCTCATTGCCAATATATCCATCACTGAGTAAAACGACACTCCGTAACCGCCCTTCTGGTGCAGGAACATTAATCGCCGCCCGAATTCCACTGAGCATTTCTGTCCTACCACTGGCGTGTAATTGATTAATATAATTGATGGCTAATTCCCGATTTTCCGGTGTATTAGCCAGAGGGGTTTGGGAGAGATGGCGAACGGTATTAGAAAAGTCAAGAATCGTGAATGTATCGTCAGGATTTAACCCATTAATAAAGCGCCGCATCAGTTCTTGACATTTGTGCAACGGTGCGCCTTTTTGGGAACCAGAGGTGTCCATGAGAAATACCACATCTTTGGGAAAAATTTCATCGGGACGATAGTCTAAAGCGGGGATAAAATAAAGGGCAAAATGTCCGCCGCGTTGATCAGCTTGGGTTAAGACGGTGGCTTGGGTATTGTCTCCGGCGACTTGATATCTGAGGATTAAGTCTTTATTGGGAATCGTATCATCACCGCCCAGTTGCACCCGGACAATTTCTCCCTGAGTTTCTATCTGCAACTGATGAGAAGGGGAATGGACATTTTGAATCGGTACACCTGCATCAATTTCTACTGTAACGCCGATATCGTGTGCCGATCGCAGTCCTTCGGGTACGATGGGGGGTGTAATGCGGGAGGCGTCGGGGACTTCATCGGTATCGTCACTCTCATCAATGGTTGTACCGGGGATATATCGAGGTCCCACGACCATGGGGAATAGGAATTCATAGTCCCCTTGTTCAAAGTTTAAGCTATCGGTGTAGCGAATCGTGACATCAATTTGTTCACCGGGTTTGATATTAGCCAGGGATTGAGTAAAGATATTAGCGCGTTCTTGTTCCAGTAATCCGGCGGTGCGCCCTTCTTGTTTGGCTTGGTCGTATATTTGTTGGGCTTCTTCACGTTTTTTAATGATTCCTTTAATTGTGCGATCGCCGATTTTAATTTCCATGTCATCCACGGCGGCTTCATCGGGTAAGGGGAAGACATAGACGGCTTCTAAGGGTTGGGTAAAGGGGTTCTCAAATCGCTGAGTCACCTCAACTCGTGACAGGTTTCCGGCAATTTTCGCCTCAACCTCGGTATGCTTGAGGGGGAAAACCAGGGATTTGCCGTCGGGAGATTGACAGTATAAGCCGTTGTATTTAGGGGGGGTAGATTGAACGGTTGCCATGGTTATCTGTCCTTTTTTATAAGTTTTGGGATTGAGAGGAGTTCTGTTCCCTGAAATGTTAAAATCAGTATGTCATGGGTTTATGGTAGCTTAGTTTTCGCTGTGCTGCACTATAGGGATGGATGGACGCGATCGCGTCAACGCGACTCCCACTTCAACTGCCATCCACAGGAGAACTTTGGTTCTTCTAGACTGAGTAGGATGAAATAATAGTACAAAATGGGAATGGGGAACACCTCGACCCTTCGACCATTGCCCATTGCCTATTCCCTATTCCCGAAATGTTTGATCTGTTTCATCATAATTACTCTCGAAGATCCAGAATTTTTAACAACTAACCGATTGAAATATTTGTTCAGCGGTTAACTGTAAGTTAGGAAAAGCAACTGATTGGAGGCAGTCATCCCCTCGAAATTGACTAACTTGGTATTCTCCCTCGACTAAAACATAAATAGAAACCGTTGGTTGTTTCGGATTACCAATAAATTTACGACCGCCCAGACCCAAATAATCGACGATCCAGTATTCAGGAATTCCTATTCCTTCGTACTCCCCATATTTTTTGTAGTAATCATCCCGCCAATTACTGCTAACCACTTGTTCAATAATGACTCCATCATGCAGTTCATAGCGTTTATTTGCTGGCTTCCATTGGATAAATTCAGCGAAAGTTATTGATTTTTGTAAGAATTGAACCATGATTATCACCACAATTGGAAATGAGGACACCAACGGAGTCGCAACGGTTTTGCTGGGAAGGGACAGCTTTTGGATTGCTAACACAGACTCGGAGTTAGCCTAATCAATGATAAGATAAAACTTTGTCGTTGGTTCTAATCCATTCTCGCTTTCATTATTTACATGAATATTCTCAGTAACTTGCTTTCCAAACCTGCCCAGCCCTCTCGCCCGAAAAAACAACGTCGGGGCATCGAAATTAAATCTGGGTCTGAACTTACCATTATGCGGCAGGCGTCTAAAATAGTCGCCACCGTTCTCAAAGAAATTGCCGAACAGGTTCAACCGGGAATGACGACGGCGGATTTGGATGCTTATGCCGAAAAACGCATCCGCGAAATGGGAGCAACGCCCAGTTTTAAAGGATACCACGGCTTCCCGGCTTCCATCTGTTCCTGTCTCAATAACGAAGTGGTTCATGGAATTCCCAATCGGAAAAAGGTAATTCGGGCAGGGGATTTGCTGAAAGTTGACACCGGGGCTTACTATGAAGGCTTCCATGGCGACTCCTGTATCACCATCGCTGTGGGTAATGTTAAACCCAACGCCGCCAAGTTACTAGAAGTCGCAGAAGCCGCGCTATATAAAGGAATCGAACAAGTGAAAGCCGGGAACTATCTACTTGACATTGCGGGGGCGATTGAAGACCATGTGAACGCCAATGATTTTTGTGTGGTGGAAGATTTCACCGGTCATGGCGTGGGACGCAATCTACATGAAGAACCCTCTGTATTTCACTTCCGCACCCGGCAAATGCCCAATGTCAAGTTACGGGAAGGGATGACCCTAGCGATTGAACCGATTATCAATGCAGGTTCCAAGTTTACCCGTATCTTATCAGACCGTTGGACAGCCGTAACCGTGGATAATGCCCTATCTGCTCAGTTTGAGCATACTGTATTGGTGACCGCCGATGGATACGAAATTTTAACTGACCGGACTAAAGTGTGAATCAGTCGAGTTAAGATAAATGTCACTAACATAAACTGGGTTCGTAGTTGCGCTTTAGCGCCATCAGCGCTTGCATCACCTACGACAACCCCGTAAGAAAGACTTCAACCTTGAACATTAGTCAGTCACCTAAAGCTGACTTAAACTTTACTGCGGAAATTTATTTCCCAACTCCACTCAAAACAAATCGACATCCTAGAGGTATAAAATGTCGGAAATTGTGTCGATTCACTCCTTCCGGGGTGGCACAGGCAAATCTAACACCACGGCTAATCTAGCCGCAACTGTGGCGAAAGCTGGGTATCGAGTCGGTATTGTTGATACCGATATCCAGTCTCCAGGGATTCACGTTCTGTTCGGCTTCGATGAGAACAAGATGAAAAACGCCCTGAATGATTATTTATGGGGGCGTTGTCAAATCGAAGATGCGGCGTATGATGTCAGTTCTATCCTGGGAGAAAACCGCAAAATCAATAGTAAAATCTATCTGATTCCGTCCAGTATTCGCATGGGAGAGATTACCCGGATTTTGCGGGAAGGGTACGATGTGAATATGCTGATTGATGGGTTTGAGGACTTAATTCAAGCCTTAAAGCTAGACTATCTCTTTATTGATACTCACCCCGGTTTGAACGAAGAAACGCTATTATCTATTACCATCTCTGACATATTGTTAATTATTCTACGTCCAGACCGTCAGGACTTTCAAGGAACGGCTGTCACCGTTGATGTGGC
This sequence comes from Coleofasciculus sp. C1-SOL-03, assembly GCF_040220555.1. NCBI lineage: Bacteria > Bacillati > Cyanobacteriota > Cyanophyceae > Coleofasciculales > Coleofasciculaceae > Coleofasciculus > Coleofasciculus sp. C1-SOL-03. The sequence goes on along the minus strand of NZ_JAVJUO010000107.1, from coordinate 29,500 downwards.
GCGTAAGTTGCAAGTGCCTAAGCTATTGTTGATGGTGAATAAAGCCCATGAAGCCCTCGATTTTAAGGCATTAGAGCAAGATATGACAACAACCTATCAAGCTAAAGTGGCAGGGATTTTACCCTTATCGGAAGAGATGATTCAACTGGCTAGCGGTGATGTCTTTTGTATCCGCTTTCCCAATCATCCTTTAAGTCTCGAAGTTAAAAAAGTGGCACAGCAAATTATGACGTAATTCCCAGCGCTTCTCCTATTCTGGTGGGCAATGCCCACCCTACGGTATATAGCACTACGCATTGAGGTTAGGACAATAAAATTAGGTGAAAAGGCAATAGGGAATAGGCAATAGGCAACAGAGTAATGTCCTAACGTATGCCCGTAATGCTATAAGTAGAACAATGAACCGCAATTTGACCGAACAGACTGAAGGCAAAGCCACATTTAAAACTGGTAATGCATTCTATCGCCCTTCAACCCAAGTGGTGCGAGATTTAGGGGTTTTAGCGGCGGCAATTTATCAGTCTCAAGTCGGTGGCTTGCGAGTGATTGATGCCATGAGTGGCTGTGGGGTGCGTTCCCTACGCTATCGGTGGGAGAGTCAAGCGGATTGGATCTGGGTGAATGAGGCAAACCCAGAGCTTAAGCCGATTTTACAGCACAATTTAGCCGACGCGATCGCTAGCCATACAGCTACCCTGACCCATCTCGATGCCAATCAGGTCTTTTTTGAGTGCTATAACCGCCGAGATTACTACGATTTCATCGATGTGGATTGCTTTGGTTCCCCTACCCCCTATCTAGATACCAGCCTCTGGGCGCTGAAACTAGGGGGACTTCTCTATCTCACCAGTACCGATGGGCGTAAACTAACAGGTCATGCGTCAGAAAGCAGTTTGGGGATTTATGGGGCGTATCCCCGCAACCATCCCGCCGCCCAGGAACAAGGATTGCGATTGGTGATTGGCAAACTCCAGCAGCACGCCATCGCCAAGGGTTTGGGGATTGAGCCGATTTTCTCCCTGTTTACGGGTCAAACCTATCGCCTGATGGTGCGTTTGGTCAAAACCCAGGCGTTGACGCTGCAAAATTACGGATTTCTGGGTTATTGTCATCACTGTGGGAATTATCAAACTGTGTCCTGGCGTCAGTTAGGGCGTGTAGCTTGTCCTCATGACCAAAAATCCCTGACCCTGAGTGGTCCACTGTGGCTGGGACTGTTGCATAATCAATCTTGGTTAAGACAGATGCAGGGATTAGCTCAACAGTGGCACTGGTCAAAACGGGTACAACTCCTCAGCCTCATGGAAGCCGAAGCTGATTTCCCGCCCTACTTTTATACCTTGGCGGAAATTGGACGCCGAGGGCGTTTGGATATCCCCAAACGAGAGCATCTGATTCAGGCATTGCGCGATCGCGGGTATTTCGCCTGTGCGACTCATATTACACCGGGAGCGATTAAAACCAATGCTGATATTCACACTTGTATCGCTGTCGCCCTAAAGTTTGTACACTGTACTAAGAAATGTTAAGGAGCTTCCCAGCCTGAGGAAGGACGTCGCTTGCTTCTTTTCGGGAGCGAGTAGGACGAATGACCAATGACGAATTATTACCGTTGAACAAAAAAATTAACAAAATCCTCGCCCCAAGGAAAAATCTTAACTTTCATAAACTTTCAATTAATATTGGTGCTGGAGTATAACGCGGAGTTGAACCAAGATGTTATCTTGGAAATCACTGGGTCGATAAGCTATTGAAAACACTACCTTGAGAGGCTTCTCACCACGATGACTGCCATTTTAAAGGTTGGCGACCAAACCATCACGGCTGAAGAAGTAATTCCCCTGTTAGCCAAATATCAATTACTCCCTCAGTTATTGCGAGAAATCATTATTGATCAAGCCATTGCCACCATAGATTGTACCGACGATGAAAAAAATGCTGCCTGCGAACAGTTCTATGCTAAGAATCAACTCAGTACCGAACAAGAGCGTCAAGCGTGGCGCGATCGCCAAGACTTAAGCTTAGAACAAGTTGAAGAATTAGCGGTTCGGGGACTGAAGCTGGAAAAATTTAAACAGGCGACTTGGGGACATAAGATTGAATCCTATTTCCTCAAGCGCAAAGGACGGTTAGATCGGGTGATTTATTCCCTGATTCGGACAAAGGAGGCGGCGATTGCTCAAGAACTCTATTTTCGTATCCAAGAAGGAGAACAGTCATTTAATGAACTCGCCCGGGATTATTCCCAAGGACCAGAGGCGCAAACGGGCGGATTAGTCGGACCCGTGGAACTGAGTACACCCCACCCCACCTTGGCGCAAATGTTAACCGTTAGCCAACCCGGTCAACTTTTACCCCCTACCCGCTTGGGGGACTGGTTTATCGTCATTCGTCTAGAAAAATTTTTACCCGTACAACTAGATGATGCCATGCGTCAGCGACTCCTGGATGAAATGTTTACCACCTGGTTAAAAGAGCAACTGCAACAACAGATATCCTTAGGTACACCTGTTCAATCCTAAACCCTGTCAAGACGTAGCATGCTACGTCTCTACAATGCTATTCCCTGAGGCTGCCCATGACCTACACAAAGACAACGATTCAGGATTTTCTGGCAGATATCGTTCCCTTCAATCAACTTGACGCTTCGACCCTAACCAAGTTGGCGGAAAAAAGTCAACTGCTGCGCTATCGCATGGGTCAACCGATCCTGATGCGAGAAAAAATGCCCTCTCAGATCTCGATTCTCTATGAGGGAAAGGCGCGGCTTTTGAGTTACGAACAAACCACTCAAAAACCCGTCACCCTGGACTTGCTGAAACCGGGTGCAATTCTGGGTTGGGTGAGTCTAATGCGGGGTATCCCTTGTGAAACCGCGATCGCATCGACGGAATCGGTCTGCTTAACCATCCCCACGGGTCAGTTTTTATCGTTGATGGCACAGGAACCCACCGCTACCGCCGCGTTCCAAAACCAGTGCAGTGTCATCGAAGCCTTCGAGTTAATCGGCGCGGAGTTGGTGCGCCAAGCCAGTGGGATTATGAATCTCAAAGAACTGGCAAAAAACGCTTACCAAGATGCCGAGGTGCGTTACCTCTATCCCATGACTGACGCCACGGAACTCCTGACACCGGATCGGGTGTGGTTTGTCAGTGGCGGGAGTGTCGTCAAAGATTTTCCCGTGGGAAGTCGGCTGACGCCAGAGGCAATTTCTCAGGGATTGGACATCCAAGGATCTACCCCCGCCCGGATTGTCGGGTTTCGCGAATCGGATTTAGTCGGGGAAGGTGAAACTGAACCCCCTGTCACCCCAGTTACAGTGGTTGGTGAACAAACCCCCCTCACCACCGACGATGACCCCTGGCTGGATGATACCGATGGCAACGATAGTATCCCCTATGCCCCCGATAAACCGCCAGAAGCCACCGAGGACGTCGATCAAACCCCTGACCAACGTCGCAAATATCCCCATGTCCGAGGGAAAGGACTCCTCGATGGTACCCTCGCCTGTTTCCAAATGCTGAGTAAGCATTTAGAAATGCCCTTTCGCCGGGATGTGATTCGTCGGGTACTTAATGAACAGATGCAGCGAACTGGGGGACTGTCGTTGCCCCTGTGTGGGGCGGTGGCGGATTTAATCGGCTTACATGCCCAATTGGTAAATGTACCGCCCCAATCGATTAGTCGCCTACAAACCCCCGCCCTGGTTCCTTGGTATGAAGGCTTTGCCGTTCTCTATGAAGCCAAGCCACGGGAATTGCTGCTGGGCGTGCCAGAACTGGGGATTGTCCGCCGCAAACCTGCTGATTTACTGGATAGTTTACCGAAAACCGAAGACGGACAGTCACCGGAAGCGATTCCAGTGTTACTGGTACAACGGACGAAACATACGCCGAAGCAACGGTTTGGTTTGCAGTGGTTTCTGCCGTCGCTGGTACGCTATCGCCGCGTCTTAATTTTGGTGTTTATCGCCTCGTTTTTTGTGCAGCTATTTGGACTGGCGAATCCGTTGATGATTCAGGTGATCATCGATAAGGTAATTGTGCAGAACAGTATTGATACGCTGCATGTGCTGGGGTTGTTTCTGGTGATCATTGCCGTTTTTGAGGCACTATTAACCAGTTTCCGGACGTATTTATTTGTGGATACGACGAACCGGATTGACATGCATCTGGGGTCGGAGATTATTGACCACTTAGTCCGCTTACCGCTGCGCTATTTTGAACGGCGTCCAGTGGGGGAACTGGCGAGTCGAATTAATGAGTTGGAAAATATCCGGCAGTTTCTCACGGGAACGGCATTGACGGTGGTGTTAGATGCGGTGTTTTCCGTGTTGTACATCGTGGTCATGTTTATTTATAGCTGGGTGCTAACCATTGTCTCCTTGGCGATTATTCCCCTGTTTGTGTTGTTAACCGTCATTGTTTCACCGATTGTCCGTCGCCAACTGCGAACTAAAGCCGAACGGAACGCCCAGACTCAATCCTATTTAGTCGAAGTCATGTCTGGGATTCAAACCGTCAAAGCGCAAAACATCGAGTTGCGATCGCGCTGGCAATGGCAAGAACGCTATGCCCGGTATGTATCAGCCGGGTTCAAGACGGTGCTAACCTCTACAACGGCGGGTTCGACGAGTAATTTCTTGAATAAACTCTCGGCGTTGTTGGTGCTGTGGGTGGGGGCTTATTTGGTGTTAGATGGGCAATTAACCCTAGGGCAATTAATCGCCTTCCGAATTATTTCCGGCTATGTTACCAGTCCCTTACTCCGATTAGCCCAACTGTGGCAGAATTTCCAAGAAACGGCGCTATCCTTGGAACGGTTAAGTGATATTGTGGATAGCCCTCAAGAAGCGGATGAGGCAGATCGCTTAAATATTCCTATGCCTGCGATTAAAGGGGAGGTGGAATATGAAAATCTTTCCTTCCGTTTTGGCACCAGTGGTCCGTGGCAATTAACCAATATTAACCTGCATTTTCCGGCTGGCGTATTTGTCGGGATCGTCGGTCAAAGCGGTTCGGGTAAGAGTACGTTAATGAAACTATTACCCCGCCTCTATGATGTCGATTCCGGCAGAATTCTGATTGACAACTACGATATCTCCAAAGTTGAACTCTATTCCTTGCGCCGTCAGGTCGGGATTGTACCCCAAGATAGTCTGCTGTTTGATGGTACAGTACAAGATAATATTGCCCTGACCAATCCCGAGGCTAGCGCTGAGGAAATCATCGAAGCCGCCAAAGTCGCTGCCGCCCATGACTTTATCATGGGGTTGTCCAGTGGTTACAATACAAGAGTCGGGGAACGGGGATCAGCCCTATCTGGGGGACAACGCCAGCGGATTGCCATTGCCCGCACGGTACTACAAAATCCGCGACTCTTAATTCTCGACGAAGCCACTAGCGCCCTCGACTATGACACTGAACGGCAAGTTTGTTTAAATTTAATTGAAGCTTTCAAAGGACGCACCGTCTTTTTCATTACCCACCGTTTAAGTACCATTCGCAACAGCGATGTCATTTTAATGATGGATAAAGGGTCAGTCGTTGAACAAGGAACTCATGACGAACTGATGGCACTGCAAGGGCGCTACTACTGCCTCTATCAACAGCAAGACGCTCAACTTTGATGGTCATTCATCATGCTTATGTTGGTAGCCAGTAAGCAAATAACGAATGACAACTGACAACTGACAACTGACGAATGACGAAGGACGAAGGACTAATTATATCATGAATCAACGCAACGGATCATCCAGCCAACCCCTTGCCACGCGATCGCCCGCCCAGTCGGTGAAAACTGCAACCAAAGCCGGAACCACTCGGCGGACAACGCATCCCCCGGAATTTGATCAACCCGTTATCCTGCAACAATCTCCCCTGTGGCCCCGCATGATTGTGGTAGCGATTATTGGGGTAACAACCCTCAGCGTCGGGTGGGCGTGTTTGGCGAAAATTGAAGAAGCCATTCCCGCCCAAGGCAAACTCGAACCCAAAGCCGCCGTCAAAGAAGTCCAAGCCCCTCAAGGTGGGGTGGTTAAATCGGTGGAGATTGAAGAAGGCGATCGCGTCGAAAAAGGCGATACTCTACTCACCTTTGACCAAACAGCGGCTCAAGCTCAATTTAAATCCCTCCAGCAAATTCGTGCTGCTTTAATCCAAGAAAATCAATTTTATCAGGCTCAGATGGCGGGCAAAGCCACTACCATTGATCCGGAAAATCTACCGGAAAAACTCCCTCCCCAAATTGCCTCACTCACCAAAAATCGGGCAGCGTTAGTCGCAGAAAATAGGTTCTATCAAGCCCAACTCACCGGAAATCCCACGGGTCTAAGCTTGGCACAACGGCAACGCTTACAGGCAAGCCAAAACGAGTATAACACTCGTGTCGCGGCAGCCGATTTAGAAGTCGAACAACTCAACCGCCAACTGACTCAAACCCAAATCCAACTTGCCGATGCTGTACAAGTATTAGAGTTTAACCGACAAATTACTGAGCGCCTAGAGAAGCTATGGCGAGAAGGCGCATTTGGGGAACTCCAGTATCTGCGTCAGAAACAAGACACCGACAGCAGCGCCGCTGAAGTAGCCCGTCTCCAGAAAGAACAGGAACGGTTAGAGAAAGCGATTCAGCAAGCCCAGGAACGCAAACAAAACACCATGGCGTTATCGGAAGAAGAACTGCGAACGCAAATTGCCCAAAACGAACAACGGATTGCCGAAATTGACAGCCAACTCACCAAAATTATTGTTGAAAACCAAAAACGTCTCCAAGAAATCGAGAGTCAACTCAGCCAAATCCAGGTAACGTTAACCAATCAGGAATTACAGGCACCTGAAGGCGGCATAGTATTTGACCTGCAAGCTAGTCCTGAATTTGTGGCAAACACCAGTGAGCCTGTGGTGAAAATTGTCCCAAATGACACACTTATCGCTAAAGTTTATATCACCAACCAGGACATTGGTTTTGTCAACGAAGGAATGCCCGTGGATGTCCGAGTTGATTCGTTTCCCTATAGCGAATTTGGCGATGTCAAAGGCGAGTTAGTCCAGATTGGGTCGGATGCTTTACCGCCTAATGAGGTTTACCCGTTCTATCGTTTCCCAGCCGAAATTCGCATGAACCGACAAACTATATCTGTCAACGGCAAAGAGGTTCCATTACAATCGGGGATGTCAATCAGCGCCAATATTAAAGTCCGCAAGCGTCCTGTAATTAGTATTTTCAGTGACCTATTTATGCGGAAAATTGACAGTCTTAAAACGGTACGGTAGTTGTTTTTCAGGGTGGGTTTGATGATTAACTGATGTTGCCACGCAGACCCGTATAGGCGAACAACAGCAACAGGTTTTCTGACTGCCAATACCCTGTAGAGACGTTGCATGCAACGTCTCTATAATCTGTACAGAATAGGGTTATGTATACAGGATTGGGTATCATGGGTTTGACTCTTTGCTTTGTTGTAGGTGGGTTAACATTCGAGATTCTCCAATCCATTCATCAAAGTCAAAACTATGAGCTAATTCATCATTATTAGATTGGGCGATAAACTCCTCTGTCGATAATTGATATTTGGTTTCAAATGCTTGAAGACGTTCTTGTGTTTTTTTGATTCCTGCATTAATACTCTGTAATCTTTCAGACAAAGCACTTTGAATAATTTGTCTGAGGGAATCGGGATCGTTTGACCTAAGTTTGAGTTCAGCCATCCTATTTTGTTTAGATTTTGAATGGACTTGTTTAATTGTATCGTAGTGCGATCGCGGATTTTGTCGCGGACTTTCCTTCATAAAGCTTTAACCGGAAGTATTCAAAGAGCGATCCCCAGCGCTACTATGAAAGGCAGAGCCTCCCTAAAAGCATTCCCTTCTCAAGCCTGGAAACAAGGCGACGAGGCTACGGAGAGCTTCCCTGTTCCCTGTTCCCTGTTCCCTGTTCCCTTGACCAATGAGTTACTGCATTAACCTTACCTGTCAGTCTCCCCAAAACCAGAATGGGGCTAAGGTTTGTCAAAGCTGTGGGGCAAAATTACGACTAGGCGATCGCTATACACCTATTCGCCAAATTGGTCAAGGGGGGTTTGGTCGAACCTTCTTGGCAGTGGATGAATATAAACCCTCGAAACCCCATTGTGTGATTAAACAGGTGTTTCCTCACATTCACGGTAGTCAAAACCAACAAAAAGTAGCAGAACTCTTTGAACAAGAAGCCATGCGCCTGGATGAATTAGGCAAACATCCCCAAATTCCAGAACTATTGGCGCATTTTGAAACAGAGGGGTGTCACTATTTAGTCCAAGAGTTTATTCAGGGAAAAACCTTAGCCGAAAAACTGGCTCAATACGGTCGCTTTAGTGAGTCTCAAATTATTGACCTGTTACAGGATTTACTACCCCTCTTACAATTTATCCACAATCAACAGGTGATTCACCGAGATATTAAACCCGACAATATTATTCAACGTCTTCCTTGTGCATCATCTCAACTCACTCAAATTCCTACCACGGTTGCTGCGCCTAAATTGGTACTGGTGGATTTTGGTGCCTCTAAGTTTTCCCCTAGAACTGCTCTTTCTGTAACCGGAACCGTAATTGGCAGTGCTGGATATACCGCCCCGGAACAAGCCGCCGGAAAAGCCGTATTTGCCAGCGATATCTATAGTTTGGGTGTCACTTGTATTCACCTGTTAACCCAAACCGATCCCTTTGATTTGTATTCCTTCGATGACGGCGTTTGGATATGGCGTGACCTGCTGAAAACTCCGATTAGCGAACGGTTAGGGTGTATTTTAGATAAAATGCTGCACGGTGCGACCAAGCAGCGTTATCAATCGGCGACAGAGGTTCTCCATGACTTAGAGATGGTGACGAATCCATCGTCTTTATCCCTGTCTAAAACCCCATCCTTACTCCCGGTTAAAACTGAAATTGTTGTCGCTAAACTGGGTGAGGCGAATTATCGACGTATCCGGGATGCGATTAAACAGGCGGAACCCCAAACGCGCATTGTCGTGCGTCCCGGTTTCTATCAGGAAAGTTTAATCCTTGATCAGGACGTGGAGATTGTTGGACAGGGACAGCCCGAGGATATTATTATCGAAAGTCGATACCAACCTTGCCTGCAAATTCAGACCGAACAAGCCGTGATTCGGGGATTAACCCTGCGCCATCAAGATTGGTTTAATGTACAACAGGCAAATGGAATGGGGCGTTTAATTGGTGAACCATTGCTGAAGCCCTATGCCATTGATATACCGCAAGGGCAATGCAGTCTAGAAGACTGTACAATTATATCCAATGGGATTGCCTGTATCTATATTCACGGCGCGATCGCGAATCCGCAAATCCGCCATTGTCAGATCCAAGGCGGGGCAATGTATGGGATTTTAGTGAGTCAGAATGGTCAGGGATTAATCGAACACTGTACCCTATTTGAGCATCAAACAGGCGTTTACCTTCTCAAAGGCAGTCATCCTACACTACAGCACTGTAAAATTCAGAGAATGCAGCAGGATGGAGTATTTATTGGTTCTGATTGTCAAGTAACCTTAGCCGCCTGCAATATTGGTGGAAATGGAGGAATCGGCGTCACGATAAAAAAAGGGGGTAATGCCAAGATTTGGCAATGTCAGATTAATCGGAATCAGGGACAAGGAATTTATGTCGAATCAAATGGTGCCGGTCCAATTGAAGCGTGTGATTTGAGTGGAAATCGGGGTGGGGCGTGGTATATTGCGCCCCAATGTTCAGTCAATCGGAGTGGGAATAGGGAGTAGTAGAAGGGGTCTGATTGATTCTCCAGGTTTCAACTTGGACGCGGTTTAGTCGGGTTGCTTTTTACTCAAACCAACTTTTTGACAATGAGTAAGGAGTGGATTAATTCGCGATTGCGTCACCTGTACCAAAATCCGTAAACTGACGCTTTGCCGCGCTGCACGCTCAGCCCGTTCTGAGAGAAGATGTTGGATATACTGGCGATATTGCTCTACAGCCATTGAACAATGACCTCCTGTTTCACATCGTAAATCACCAATTGTATTTGATACCGCTCAACTGCCGCTGTAATGAAGCGTCGCTGGAAAAAACTTTCATAAACTGGCACTCGCACCGCCAGATAAAGTTGGCGATCGGGTTCAATCCTTGCCAGTGCATCTCGATAGTTGAGGAATAAACTGTGACCTTGGTATTTGCACGGGATCTGGAACGCACCATCTATCTGTAGCTCCAAAGTATGGCAATATTATCAATCTTATTCAACCAAGATAACGGTGTGTTACGCTAGCGCTAACGCACCCTAATGACTGTACGATTATATCCAACCCCGACTCCGCACTTCAAGTTGAAGTGTGGAGTCTGGACTCGAAAATTTTTGTTCAGCTCCTCTGTTCCCAGACGTGCCATGGCACGTATCTACACTGCTCCCTCGCCTAATAAAGCCCCCTGCACCTCTACATCAATACGGTCCAAACATTTCGTTAGCGGGCGCTTCTGGATTATCACTGTAGAAAAACTCACGAATGAGTTGCAGGACTTCCTCTTTCGTTAAAAAACCATCCTGATTAGTATCTAATTTAGGAAAGACTCGTGGCGCATAAACAGGCGAAACATTGTAAACACTTAAAAGCCCCGCCCACTCCGATTGGCTGATTTTACCATCGCCATCTTTATCAAATACCTCGAAAACCAGTTCCATAAAAAAATGGATATTGTGCATATATTTCTCCTCATCATTTAAAATAATCGAATAATAGGCTAACCATTCTTCTAAGCTCACTTTTTTATTGTGAGTTATATCGGCATCTCGCTTCAACTCTTCCCAGGTACGATTACAGTTATTCAGCAAAATCTGATACCGAGGAGAACGTGAACCCCAGTGCCTTAAAGCGGCTAACTTTTTTATAATATTTTCAAAATCGTGATAAGCTAAAGCCCCATCAAATTTAGCATCGTGCATACTGAAAAGTTTCGTCAGTTTGCGCTTTTGTAGTTCAGTCAGCATAGGTTTTCCTTCTGAGAGTAGAGACACGACAGGTCGCGTCTCTACAATACCATTTCCCCACGTCAAAACAATGCCCTCGAACCAAGGGAAGCGTCAACCCTCAACACTCTCATATCATGTCCGGTGGAATACTTACACTATCGGTTGAGACAAGGCAGAGGGCAGAAAGATCCAGGGCTCCAAGGGAAGGAGGAAGGTTGCAAGGTACAAGGGAATAATGACTGTTTGGACGGACATGATATCATCCCTTCTCCCCAGCAATTTGCACGAACAGCGTCCGTTTTCGCGGACCATCTAAATCGAAAAATAAGACCGATTGCCAGGTTCCTAGTGCCAACTTGCCATCAACAATCGGAATCACCTCACTGGTACTCAGGGTCATTGCCATCAGGTGCGAATGAGCATTCATTGGCTCATCGTCTGGCACATCTCTCAGGTGTAAATCATTATGTAAATAGCGGTCGGATTCTGGGGCTAATTTTCTCAGATAAACCTTAATATCCTCTAACAATCGTTGTTCATTTTCATTGATTGCTAAGGCTGTAGTTGTGTGGCGGGAAAAGATAAGGATTTGCCCATTGTAAATAGAGGTTGTTGCCAAAAAATTTTCAATGTCAGGCGTCACATTACGAATGCTAATTCCTGGCTCGGTTTCAATATCGAGTAATTTATTGACAATGAGCATTGATTTACAGAGAATAATTAAACACTAATTATTTTTTAACCATTAAAACGAATAAACTCAAGCAAATGTTCGTGAAACTCATCTGTTTTATTCATGTAACATGCATGACCCGCATCGGCTAAAATAACTTTTTGACCATTGGGCATGGCTTGCAGTAATTTATCAGCTTCTGCGATGGGTACAATTTGATCATCACTTCCCCAAATCGCTAGGATAGGGAGTTCTATTCCTTGTAATTGGGAACTCAATTGAGAAATCCCCACAGGTGCAACAGCGACCAATCCGTTTAAGAGTTCTGGATACTTGGCAATAAATGGCAGGCTATACTTGCCACTCATGGAAGGAGAGACGATAATCGGATTTTGCAGGTTTAATTTCTCAATAAATTCTCGTAAAAACGCTTCAGGGGAGTCAGCTATTTCCTGCGATTGACCATAACCGGGCAAATCAATCGCCACCGCCCGATACCCCTTTTCTGCCAAGAATTTTAAACTGCCAATGTCTTGCCAGGTCTGGGAACTAAAACTGGCACCATGCAAAAATAAGACTGAAGAAGATGTCGGATTTCCGGCGTCTCGATAATGAATGGTTGCCCCTTGAATCGGAAGTGATTGAGACTGAATTGTTATATCCATTGTTGCTGTCTTATCGTCTACTCTTTACCTGAAAACAAGTATTTAACCGCACCGACTATAACCACTTAGGATTCGCCAAAACTTTCTTGATAAAACACCTGATCTACATCAAAGCGTCCGCCGTATTGTTTAAACGGTTCAGCCGCATATCCCATCGCCAACAAACAGCAAACATCCACATCTGCCGGAATATTAAACGCTTCCTTCACTTGTGCGCTAGCAAATCCTTCCATGGGACAGGTATCGACACCAAAGCTTTTTGCCACAATCATTAAATGCGCCACAGCTAACATCGTATGGCGATTTGTCCAAGCTTCTAGGGAGTCAAAGCAGGGTTTATTTTCAAATAACTGCGGAATCGCCGATCGCAGTGTATCAGCATAGGCGTCATTCATTGCACCTGCGGCTTGTCCCAATTGAATCACAGACTCAATATACTCCTTCTGGTTGATGCGGCGATCGCCACAACAAATTAATACCACGGGGGCTTCCCCAACCTGACGTTGATTAAAAGCGCAGGCTTTGAGTTTTTCCCGATTCGCCGCTTCCCGCACCACTACAAACCGCCAGGGTTGCAGGTTATAACCGGAGGGCGATCGCACGCCTAAGCGAAAGATTTCTGCTAGAATAGCCTCCGGAATCGCATCTGGGCGAAAGGAACGCGCCGCACGACGCTGTTCAATAGCCGCTTGTACATTTAAGGTTGGTTGCAAATCGCTGGTCATTCGATTGCTCAAATAACGACAAATTAAAATAAGGTGGTTGTTTAAACCACCTCATCCTACCACAATGGGTAATATTCAACCCCATTTACTTCAGCTTATGCTAAAACAAAGTCCACCTCTTCAGCGCCAGAGGTTTCACCTTGTCCTGATGTCACTTGTTCTCCATTTACATCAACACAGAAGGGGGTGTCTTCCAGGTTAACATTATAATCTGTTGTGTCTGCTGTATACCCCACACTAGCAATCATTTTCCGCCCTTCATCAGTGTAAGCAAATGCCAACATTTGATTTTTATCTTTCTGATTGTCGTAAGCCCAAATCACCATATACTGTTGTCCCTGATACTCAAAAACCTTAGGCGGACGAGTGGGGGTATAACGACCTTCATCACCAAAGCTAGCATCAAGGAAACTTTGTACCGAATCCGTGGCAACTGTCGCATAAGCAACTTCTTCTTCAGAGGTAGGTTCTGCTTCTTCTTGACTTTCATCAACCACTTCTTCTTGGTCTCGGTTGCGTAAATAATCAACCGCCATTTTCGTGCCAATACCACCAACCGCAGCCACACCAGTACCGATGAGAATATTGCGAAGCAGATTCTTCTTATTCATGATTTCTCCTCAACGTTTAACCTGATTTACGTCACATCAATATTATCATTAACAGTATAGGGTGATAATGTCAGGAAAATTTAAGATTTTTCGAGATAGGCAGCCTTTCTCGTCTACCCTCTGCCTTGTCCCAACCCAAACAGGCGTAAGTGACCCAGATTGAGTATACGTCCGACTACTTAATCAGAGTCCGATGAAATATATCGGCTAATTAAGTTAACCGTATAGTTTAGACTCATGAGGAGAAGGAGTAGAATGGCTATTTTTATCGGCAACGGCGCAAAAAACAAGCAGAAGACCAGACAGATTAAGGCAGTGAGTACAGCAGCAACTCGTTCTATTTCTTCAGTAACTTTAATGCTGAGGTATACGGCTATTACGGCAATCAGTAACGTTATTGACCAAAGTATCAGCGACATAAAACTACGGAAGAAATAACTCAAGTATATGCTTCATCAAACTCAGAGGCAGGACAGTAGCAATCGTTACAGATTTAGAGGTTCTCGCCTTGGAGCTTTTTTGCACCATACATCTTTTTACTTTAACATCTTGACCTTAATCTCTAACCCACCGCTTACATAAATTAAACTAAACCAAACAATCGTAACTTTGGCTACACAAAAATAATAGTTTGTTCGACGTAACCTGCCACGTTTTTACATGACGTTTGACTTGCCAATCAACAGCGTGACAGCCTAACTGGGATTATTTAATTGATGCCCTAGTGCAGCGCGGCTTCAAATACTAACCAGTTAACAAGCGGATTAAAAGCAGCTACATTATGTTCCTTATAGCCTTCTGCCATCTGCCTTCGGACTTCTGCCTTCTTGTACTAGGTCATCATGGTCATCCATCCCATTACCTTTTTGCCTCTGCGGAAAAGGACAGAGTCAGCTAATCCTAAGTAATGGGCGACGAGTAGTAGTAAAAAAGATTGACCCATAACCTGATCAATACCATTAGGGCAATTTTCAAAGTCTAAGCATAATACTGTGGAACGATTCCACAGTTCTCGAAATAACTTACAATTTTTGGGTAGAAAAGATATAAGCGAACGGAAGCGGCTGAGTGCCGCCTTCTCGAAGTCAGCGCTGGTGTAATTGGCTGGAGAGTGTTGATCTGCCATTCTTATCCTCCTAGTAGCCTAGTAGCTCTCCCATATCCAAGATAATGGAGTGAAGCCTCTACCTCCAAAACTCTGTAACGAAAACTTTACTAAGTAGGTGGACACAATTAAAGTTAACGGTAGAGAACTCGCGCAAGCGAGAAGCAAGCTACGTCATTTGTCTTATGTCATTTGTAAGGGTTTGGGGTTTATTTACAAAACTTAATGAGCGTGCCGTTTTCTTTTGTCCGACTACTTAACTTGACTCCCATGACTGCGAGGATCATCCGGAGATGACTTTGACGATGACACAGGCGCTTTAAATGTAGAAACTTGTCCATCGCCTTGAGTATAAGGTAAAGGTAGGTCAGCAACCAAGGCTTCTAAGTTCGCCTCCAGAACCGGGCGAGGTTGTTCCCCAATCGTTTGGGCTATGGCTTCGCCTTGGGTGTCTAAAAACACAAAATGGGGGATACCATCGACTCGATAGTTGAGAATTTCGGGTAACCACTTGCTGTTATCCACATTCAGCATCACAAAATTGACCGAGTCGGTGTACTGTTGCTTCAATTCTCCCAAGTCTTGCGCCATGGCTTGACAAGTCGTACACCAGTTAGCATAGAACTCCATTAAGGTGGGCTTGCCATTATTCAGTGCCACTTCTAGAGGTGTGGATTCCTCGGCTTGGGCATCAAGAGAAGCTGAACCCGTCTCTGTTTGTAATCCTAAGAATAGGGCAACGCCCAGAATGATGGCGACTAGGGCAATTATAAAATTTCTCAGTCGATCGCTAAGACTTGCCTGAGGTGTCTGGGGAGATGGAGATCCGGAGTCTGGGGAATTCGCAGTCATATTTAACGCAATTTAACGTACAACTGATCAATTTTTATCAAAACGATACTGTCCATAGGCTAACAAGACCATGAAAAAACGGCTAACTCTAACCTTTCCCAAACGCACTGTCCAAATGCCCATAACCTACCGACTGGCAAAGGATTTCAATGTTGCCGCCAATATTATCCGCGCCCAAGTCGCCCCCAATCAAATCGGCAAACTGGTGGTAGAACTGTCGGGAGATATCGATCAGCTTGATGCTGCCATTGAGTGGATGCGATCGCACGATATCAATGTATCCCTGATTGACCGCGAAATCTTGATTGATGAGACCAGTTGTGTCGATTGTGGATTATGTACAGGTGTGTGTCCCACAGAAGCCTTAACCCTGAACCCCGATGACTTTCGACTCAACTTTACGCGATCGCGGTGTATTGTCTGTGAGCAGTGTATCCCCACTTGTCCAGTTCAGGCAATTTCTACGAATCTTTAGTTCGTCATTCGTCTTATGTCATTTGTCCTTTGTCGTACTCGCTCTTGACAAGAAGCAAGCTACGTCATTCGTCATTGGACAATTAGCGATTGTCATTTAACAAGGGTCGCACAATCAGAAAACCTGCACCAAAGGCACTGAGTACAATCAACACAATGGCTAAGACTAAAAACCAACCATTGACCTCCCTGTGACCCTCAGAGGCGGATGTACGCCGGGAACGAGAGTCTTCCTGTTCAATGACGAAACTTTCTCTGTAAGGCGAGGAAAGGGGGTCTAACTGGGGATGAGGAGGGGGAACCTCAACCCCTACCCTAGAGGGAGCTGATTTAGGGGATTTAGGGATTGACGGGGTGGGATGGGGTTCTGAGGGAATCGATTGGCGGCGAGGCATTTCCCCCCTAGTAACAGGTGTCAATGAATCCACAACCTGCTGAAGATGTTGGGTTGATTGCAGCACTTTTTCCACTTCTTGGCGCAATTTTTGGTTTTGTTTGACCAACTGCTTATTTTGACCATTGAGAGAATCCAACATCGCTTGGGCGGCTTGTAACTCAGCCGCCAGTTCCCGGTATACAGAGATTGGCACTGACGGGCAATAAGTATTGGCAGCGGTTGACGGGGTATAACGGTCGGTTGGCGGATTTTGCATAGAAGGATTAATTGGGGAATTAGAATTCATTGAATTCGCGGCTGGATACCTTGTTTATGAGATGAGCATGGGTGGGGTCGTGAACGATCTAGGTAGAGTTGTCACCATCCTGCCGCTGATCTCCTAGCTCCATAACTGTGGCATTAATTATACGACGCCTATCTTACACTATTCGCCTCTTTCGAGAAGAGTTCAATGCTATTTAACATTAACCCCATCTTTTTGCCATTTCCGGTGATCAAGCGGGCAATAATGGGAAAAAATGCCCCACAGATCCATATCCTTGACCAATATCGAGAGCGTGTTGCAGGGCTGTTGTTACATACTCCTTTGCCCGTTGCACGGCGGTGAATGGGGTCTGTCCCAACGCCAAATTCGCCGCGATCGCACTACTGAGTGTACAGCCTGTGCCATGATTATTCTTGGTTTCAATCAACGTTGTTTTCAGGGTGTAGAACTGGGAACCATCAAACCAGACATCGACCCCACACAGATCACCCCTCATTGCACCGCCCTTAACTAAGACAGCGTTTGCTCCCAGTTGATAAATCCGTTGGGCAGCCGATCGCATATCATCAAGGGTATGAATCTCTAAACCGCTAAGTAATTGAGCTTCATAACGGTTAGGTGTCACTATCGTTGCCAAAGGAATCAAGCCCTCTCGTAAAGACGTTACCGCCTGGTCATCAATCAGTTGGTCTCCACTGCGCGATACCATCACCGGATCAACCACAAGCGGCTCAAGATTGAACCCCTTCACCTGAGACACCACTGCATTAATAATCTCGGCATTGAGTAACATGCCTGTTTTTGTCGCCTGAGTCCCTATATCGCGCACCACTGCCTCAATTTGGGCAACAACAGCAGCAACAGGTAAGGCATCAACTCGGTTGACCCCTTGGGTATTCTGGGCAGTGACACAAGTCAGGACACTTGTACCATGAACCTGGTGAAAGGCATAGGTTTTCAGATCTGCCTGAATTCCCGCCCCACCTCCACTATCTGATCCGGCTATTGTCAGCGCTACTGGTACTCGCATCAGTTTTGTCAGTTAACAATTAACAGTTAACAGTTAACAGCAAGCGTTTTGAGTTAACTCCTCTGCTCCCCCAGCTCCCCCTGCTTCCCCAGCTTCCCCTGCTTCCCCAGCTTCCCCAGCTCCCCCTGCTTCCCCAGCTTCCCCAGCTCCTACTAGCTTCTAGGAAAACGACGCCGTTGCAAAAATTCGGGAATATCTAGCCCCGGTCGGCTTTTCGGTTCGGGTGCAGGGGTGGGCGGATTCGGTTTCGGCGGGATCGGTCGGGTATAACGGGGGACTTCATTCGCGGGTGGGGGCGGTGGCGCTTCACCACTAAATCCCGTAGCAATCACCGTAATTCTAATCTCACCTTGCAGTCGGTCATCAATCACAGCCCCAAAAATGATATTGGCGTTGGGATCAACCACCTCGTAAATGGTTTCCGCCGCCGCATTAACTTCGTGTAGCGTCAGATCACTACCCCCAGTAATATTAAAAACGACTCCTCTAGCGCCTTCCACCGAAGACTCCAGTAGGGGCGAGGAAATCGCCGCCACCGCCGCTTCTCTAGCGCGAGATTTACCGGAACCCACACCAATTCCCATTAACGCTGAACCCGCGTCTGCCATCACGGCTCGCACGTCAGCAAAATCGACATTCACTAACCCTGGAACGGTGATAATGTCTGAGATGCCCTGCACACCCTGACGCAGGATATCATCAGCAACCCGAA
Source organism: Coleofasciculus sp. C1-SOL-03 (assembly GCF_040220555.1). Taxonomy (NCBI): domain Bacteria; kingdom Bacillati; phylum Cyanobacteriota; class Cyanophyceae; order Coleofasciculales; family Coleofasciculaceae; genus Coleofasciculus; species Coleofasciculus sp. C1-SOL-03. The sequence goes on along the minus strand of NZ_JAVJUO010000107.1, from coordinate 11,012 downwards.
ACGCATCTTGAACGGGTGTTTGTTCAGAAATCACCGACAACAGCTTATTATTGGGAATCACGATCAAAGTATCGACGCGACTTTGCAGCGCCGCAATTCCTTCCTCGGCTTGAGAGGTGCGGCGGCGTCCTTCAAAGGTAAACGGACGAGTGACTACGCCCACCGTTAACGCGCCGAGTTCTTTGGCGATTTCTGCCACAATCGGTGCAGCCCCTGTTCCTGTACCGCCGCCCATCCCGGCTGTAATGAAAACCAAATCAGACTCCGCTAGGGCTTGGGCAATTTCATCACGAGATTCTTCTGCTGCTTTTTGACCAATGGCGGGATTTCCCCCCGCACCGAGTCCCCGTGTCAACTTCTGACCCACCTGCAAGCGTTTGGCGGCGGAGTTTTGGGAAAGGGCTTGAGAATCGGTATTAATTGACCAAAACTCGATCCCAGCCACTTCACTGGCAATCATCCGGTTGACGGCATTGCCACCGCCACCACCAACACCAACAACTTTAATTCTGGCAACATTACCTGGCAAAATGTTGTCGCTCCTCGCGTCTTCCCTGGGAATCCCTTTGGAATCATAATCATGGGGTTGACTAAACTGCAACCCAGAGTTGCTGAAGGGATGGGTATTCTCCGCTCCAACTGAAAGATCGGTATTCAGCGTTATCGGAGAGCTTTGATGGACAAGCCCTAGTTTACTATTAAGCGTCATTGGAATAGGTCAGGGTTGATAATCAACTTTATCAGTTATATGTAACAATCTGAGTCAACTATAGGGTAAGTCGATTGAAAAACCAACGAACACCCCGGTTTGTTGTGAAGACTCTTGAGCTGAATTTTCTTTTATACCACTATTACCGCCATGGTTAGTCATGATCCGGTTTAGGGGTTTCACTTGCCATCTTCATCTGAATCACCGGACGGTCTGGGTTTTTGAGATCAATATAGGCGATTTGACTAGGTTGAAGCTGAGTGGGTAATTGTCTCATGCGATCCAAAACTGCCAGTTGTTCCGCCAATTGGGAAGTATCAGGTCCTAAATGCACATTTCCTAATTCGGTTTTCAAGATTAAATTGGCTGGGTTGCGCCAATCAATCTCTAGGACTTTGACGGGAGAGTGGTGGACAACCGGATACACTTGCGACCAGTATGGACGATAGTGTTCATTCTGACCCCGCACTTGCAGCGTGGGTAACTCGACATTGGCTTTGAGAGAACGATAGCTACTCTGGGGCATCCAGACGCCTCGTTCATCCAAAAAGCCCGGTTCTGAGGTTGTCTGAGTTTGCCCTTGGGCGATCGCTACAGGTTGGCGTTCTTGGACTTGAATGGTTAATCCAGGCGGCATAAGCTGACGGGTGACTGTGGCGTCTGCAATGGGTGCAGCATCTTCGAGAGACTCTGCGATCGCTTGGGGTTCCACTCGCCAAAGGGATTGAGGATAGGATAAAGGGAGCAGCGATCGAATCGCCTGAGTTGAGAGAAATTGATTCCCCTCAATGTCAATCTGTTCCGGTTGGCGAATCACCCAATCGGGTAAGGTAATTGCCCAAATCAAACCGCTAGCCATACCGCCCACTACAAGCGATCGCCACAGCGCCTGAAAAAATTTAACTCGGCGGGCACGTTTTAGCTGTTGTCGCCGATTGCTGATTTGGGCTTGGGAAACTGATGCAATATTTGCCATCTACTACCGCTAGAGGTTCAAAATATATTAATGCCACCATCCTATTTTTCCTTGCCGGGAGAGTAAAGAATCCGGATGAAATAACGTTAGCCTATTGGATTTGCTTGCTTGTTGGTCAACCCAACCTACTTTTCCCATTTAACCATTGGTTCGTTATTTGTCATTCGTCAGGCAATAGGCTATAGGCAATAGGGTAATGGGCTATAGAAATTTTGTCTCCCATCTTCCCCTCACCCCCTCACCCCATCACCCCCTCACCCCCTCACCCTCTACTCTACCTAAGGGATTAGATTCGAGCCATTAAACCCTAAAGGGGGTATTACCCCTACGTATAAGGGTTCGGTCAATGATTTACGCTCTACTTGAATCAGGTGACTCAAGAGTCTTGCTTTATGAAATTGCATCTACCTACGTTTTTCAAAGCCTGTAACCCAGCTAGAACTCTAGTCATGGGCAATCCAGAGGATCGTCAGTACTATATTAATTTTTCTTCCGTGCGGGGCGGCAAAATTATCGAAGCCTTAGGACGCACGATCGCACGGCTTTCACCGGATGAACCCACTTGTCAGCTTTTCACGGGACATATTGGCTGCGGGAAGTCTACGGAATTGTTTCGCTTGAAGGCTCAGTTAGAGGCGGAACAATTTCATGTTGTCTATTTCGAGTCCTCTCAAGACTTGGATATGGCAGATGTTGATATTAGCGATATTTTGCTCAGTATCGCCCGATCAGTGAGTGAAAATCTGGAAGCGATCGGGATTCGTCTCCAACCCCGATACTTTAACAAACTCTTCAACGAGATTAATGATTTCCTACAGACGCCTATCGATGTGGATGTCGCGGCTGAACTGTCTGTCGGGATTGCCAAAGTCACTGCCAAAACTAAAGATAGTCCTCAATTGCGCGAACAGCTCAGACAGCACCTAGAACCTCGTACTCAAGGGATTTTACAGGCGATTAATACCGAAATTATAGAACCTGCGATTAAAAAGCTCAAACAACGGGGGAAACAAGGGTTAGTCGTGATTGTAGACAACTTGGATCGGGTTGATCCCCGACCGGTTCACGCGGGGCGATCGCAGCCTGAGTACCTGTTTATCGATCGCGGCTCTCAATTGCGACGTTTACGCTGTCATCTGGTTTACACTATCCCCTTAGCCTTGATGTTCTCGAACGAGTACGAAACCCTGAAGAATCGCTTGGGCGGGGGTGTGGCTCCTAAAGTGTTACCCATGGTGCCAATCTGGTATCGAGATGGGCGGGAGTTTCCGCAAGGGATGGCTTTACTCCGACAACTGGTTTTAGCACGAGCGTTTCCTAAGGTTCCGCCGGAAGAGCGCTTAAATTTAATTCCAGAGGTTTTTGACAGTCCCGAAACCCTAGATCGCATCTGTCGGATTAGTGGGGGTCACATCCGTAACTTGTTGGGATTGCTGTATAACTGCCTGCAACAAGAAGATCCACCCTTTTCTCGCGAATGCTTAGAGAGTGTGATTAAGGGATACCGGGACGATCTGGCGTTAGCGGTTGAAGATACAGAATGGCAGTTACTCTTTCAGGTTGTTCAACAGCAGTTCATTCGCGGTGAAAAAGAATATCAAACCCTGCTACGTAGTATGTTTGTCTATGAATACCGGGATGACTTGGGTCGCTGGTTTGGAGTCAACCCCGCTTTAGCCGAAACTCCTCGGTTTAAATCTGTCGCCACTGAGAGTGCTTGATGGGGAGATGGGGAGATGGGGAGATGGGGAGATGGGGAGATGGGGAGATGGGGAGATGGGGAGATGGGGGAGCAAAGGACGAAGGACAAATCAGTGATCTCAATCACATTTACTATAAAATTTTGTCACGATTTTTATCAGTTGCTCTCACTGTTTAATTCTATTGAAAATTGTTAAATTATCTGCGTCTAAGTTTTTATCTTACAAGTGGGTTGAATTTCTCAATAAATAGCTTTTATCTTATCAAAGATACGCTTTAATAAAAGATCTGTCATCCAAAAACCAGATCCAGCCGCCGAAGCCAATAGAGGTATTATTGGTTGATTTTCTGTTTTTTAGATTCTGTATGGAAAATCCCTTATTAACACTAGCTTACTCGACGATAGCCACCTAGGAGTAGTCACATTTTGATAGGAATGAAGGAGAAAGAAAAAGAGAGAGCCGAAGAAATCGTCTTAGCCAATGAGCGTTCCCTATCTACCCTGGCTCGGGCAATCACCCTGTCGGAAGGACAATTTGCCCTGATTTTAGTCCGCTGCAATTATCAGTGCTGCAAACAACCGATGTGGCAGCAACTCCAAGGGCTGACGGGAATCCCCTTGAAACAGTTGGTGCTTCAAGAATCGAGTCAAACCTTATATTCGGTTATCCTAGAGGCGATCGCGACCGAGGATGTATCTGCCCTGCTCGTATTTGGTCTGGAATCGGTGACGGCAATTGATCCAGTCTTAATCTCTACCAATCAGGTACGCGACGAATTTCCCAAAATTTTTACCTTCCCGATCGTTTTATGGGTGACTGATGAATTACTCCACAAATTAGCCCGATTTGCTCCTGATTTTAAGAGTTGGGCGGCTACGTCGATTAAGTTTGAACTGGCAACAGCCGAGTTGTTGGAGTTATGGCGGCAAACCACTGAAGACCTATTTACGACGCTTTTAGAGAAAAGTGTGGGTGAATTTTTGTCCAATGAAGCGCTCAAGTTATCGCCAGGATGTCGGCGTCGTCAAGAACTGGAATCCGCCTTACGGGATTTGCAGGCGCGTGGGGTGAGTCTAGACCCTGCCGACTATGCTACATGGCAATTTATTTTAGCCAGAGATGCCTTTAAACATGACCTGGTTGAGGTAGCTTTGGAGCAGTATCATCGGAGTCTAGATGTTTGGCAACAGATTCGCTGTGCTGTCTCCCCGGGAACGGCAGAGGACAGAGGGCAGAGGGCAGAACAGACAAATCCTGATACTGAAGGCATCACTGTAGGTATCACGGAACAGCAGCAAGAACGGATTGGGATACTGCTGTGTCATCTGGGTTGGTGTTATTCTCGTCAAGCTCAATTACAGCCAACTCACAAGTATAGAAGTTGGGAAAAAGCCAGAGAATTTTGGCAAGCAGGGATTGACGTCTTTACCAAGGCGGGACGCTTGGATTGGGTTGCCCATTTAACCATTCAACTGGGTGAAGTCCTGCAAAACCTACAAAATTGGGCAGATTTACAAGCCCTGGCACTTCAGTCATTAGCGCAGTCTCAAACCCAAGACAATGCCCCTCAATTACCGCAAGCTTATGGGTTTTTGGCGGCGGTGGCATTAGAAGAATCCAACTGGGAGGATGCCAAAGTCTTCGTGCAAACGGCGTTAGATATTTTGGATCACTCCCACTTATGTCAGCCTCAGCATCAGGGATGGTACTTACTCATCCGTGCCAAAGCCCAGCGTCAACTGGGGGAATCAACGGCGGCGATCGCGGATTTAGAGGCGGCGTTAAGGGTAGAGGGGTTACTGCCAAAAGCCCCCCATCAATCTCCCCAACTTTACCTGGACATTCTCCAAGAACTGCGATCGCTCTACTTCGCTCACCAAGACTACCTACGAGCCTTTGAACTTAAGCAACAACAGCGCTCCCTAGAACAACAGTATGGCTTTTTTACCTTTCTCGGTGCCGCGCCCTTACTCTCTGGGCGACATGAAGCCCAATTATCACCCTTAGAAATAGCAGCGGCTGGGCGATTGCCGGATGTGAATCGACTCTTGGAACGCTTAAGCCGCAATGATCACAAATTAACCGTGATTCATGGGTCTTCGGGGGTGGGTAAAAGTTCCCTAATTCACGCCGGATTAGTCCCCGCCTTAGAGAGTCGCACGATTAGCGCCAGAGAGGTAATCCCCGTGGTGCAAAAAGTCTACAGCGATTGGCGAGGAGAGTTTTCTCGACAACTCAGTGATGCATTAGGATGTACCCCTAATCCTTTATCGGATACGGCGTTAGATCCCCAACCTTTGAGCCAACTGGCAACCTGTGTGAATCAGTTACAGCAGGCGACGGATGACAATGTTCTGATCGTGCTAATTTTCGATCAGTTTGAAGAATTTTTTTTCGTCTGTACAGAACTAGAACAGCGACGCCAGTTCTATGAATTTTTGGAACATTGCCTCAATCTGCCCTTTGTCAAAGTGATTTTATCGCTGCGGGAAGATTACCTACATTATCTGCTCGAATGCGAACGCTATACCAATTTGAGCGCGATTAATAACAATATTCTGGATCGGCAACTTCGTTACCACTTGGGGGATCTCTCCCCACGAGAAGCCAAAAATGTCATTTCTACCCTGGCTTCGGGGTCTCAGTTTAAGTTAGACGACGCTCTCATTGATGCCCTGGTTCACGATTTAGCCTCACCCACCGAAAGCGTGCGGCTGATTGAATTGCAGGTGGTGGGAATGGAACTACAACGAGAAAAGATTACCACTCTGGCGCAATACCAAGCCCTAGGTGCAAATCCTAAAGCCACGTTAGTTGAACGTTGGCTTTTAAGCGCCATTAGCGATTGTGGATCTGAGCACGAAGAGACAGTATGGCAGGTTTTATTTTCTCTGACAGATGACCGAGGGACTCGTCCTTTGAAAACTCAAACCGAGTTGGAATCAGGTACCAAGGATTTGGACATGGGACATACCTCCTCTGCCGCGATTGCCAATCCATCATCCCCACTTTCCCTAATTTTGGAGATTTTAGTCGGCTCAGGGTTACTCTTTCGCCTACCCGACGAACCCGAGGATCGATATCAGTTGGTTCATGATTACTTAGTCGCCCCCATCCGTCACCATTACAAAAAACGCCGCAAGCAAACATTGGTGACACGGCTCAAGCACAGTCAGATGGAACTCTTACGAGTTCGTAAACAGCGACTCCGGGCGATCGCAGTTGGTACAGCAATGGCAGTTCTGGCGGTGACGGCTGGGGGGTTAGGATGGCGGGCTGAGGTGCAACGCCGACGCGCCGGGATTCTCACATTTAATGCCCAACTCGCGGCGATTAGTGCTTCCTCAGAAGCCCTATTTGCTTCTGGAAAAGAGTTTGATGCGCTGCTAGAAGCCCTCCGAGGCGCCAGACAGCTTAAACAGGTTACTGTAGGGGTTAAACCCGATACCCATCTGCAAGTGATTGCTGCCCTTTCCCAAGCTATAGACTCGGTAACCGAACGAAATCGGTTAGAAGGACATAGTGATATTGTCTGGGATGTCAGCTTTTCCCCCGATGGAGAACTGATTGCCTCCGCCAGCCGCGATCGCACGGTAAAATTGTGGCGTCCTGATGGTACATTGGTCACTACCTTACAAGGGCATCAAGATAGCATTACCCGTGTTTCCTTTAGTCCAGATAGTCGGCTGATTGCTTCGAGTAGTTGGGATGGCACTGTCAAACTGTGGCGTCGGGATGGCAGTCTGGTTCGCACATTAACCGGGCATGAGGGTCATGTTTATAGTGTTAGCTTTAGTCCTGACGGTGAACACTTAGCCTCCACGGGTGCAGATGGTACAGTACGACTGTGGCGAGTGGATGGCGAGTTAATTCATACCCTTTCAGCTCACAAAAAAGGAGCGCAGTGGGTTAGCTTTAGTCCCAATGGAGAGATAGTCGCCTCAGCCGGAGGCGATCAAACCGTTAAATTGTGGACAAAAGAGGGTCAACTGAAACAAACCCTCACCGGACATCAGGGAAAGGTTAACAGTGTGGCGTTTAGTCCAGATGGTCAATTCATTGCCTCCGCTAGCGATGATCGCACCGTGAAACTATGGGATACTCAGGGTCAGTTAATCAAAACCTTTTCCCAGCCGGAACGCTGGGTATTGAACGTTACCTTCAGCGCTGACAGTCAGTTAATTGCCGCCGCCAGTGCTGATAATACAGTCAGGCTGTGGAATCGTGAGGGTAAGTTACTGAAAACCTTTAAAGGACACAGCGACAGAGTAACGGCTGTCAGCTTTAGCCCTACTTCACAGGCAAAAGAAACCAAAAACACAGTAGCCACTCCCGTCATTCTCGCCTCTGCCAGCTATGATAAAACCATCAAACTTTGGGAACTGCGCCAACAGTCTCAGCTTATTTTACGCGGGCATGACGATGATGTGCGAGATGTCACCTTTTCTCCTGATGGAGAACGAATTGCCACAGCAAGTAACGATAAAACCGTCAAAATTTGGGATCGTCTGGGTCAACTCCTGCACAGTTTAAAGGGACATACCGAACGGATTTATAGTGTTAGCTTTAGTCCTGATGGGGAACGGATTGCCTCAGCTAGTCGAGATGGTACAATTCGGCTGTGGAGTCGCCAGGGAGAGTTGATTAAGGTGTTAAACGGTCATCAAGATTGGGTGTTGGATGTTAGTTTTAGTCCCGATTCACAAACTCTTGTCTCCGCCAGTCGAGATAAAACGATTAAACTGTGGACAAGGGATGGAGTGCTAATTAAAACCTTAAAAGGACATCAATCCCGCGTCAATGGGGTAAGTTTTAGTCCCGATGGTCAGGTCTTAGCGTCGGCTAGTGATGACCAAACCGTGAAACTTTGGACGGTAAATGGACAATTGTTGAAAACCTTAAACGGTCATAGCAATTGGGTATTAGATGTTAGCTTCTCCGCCGACTCTCAATTATTAGCCTCAGCCAGTTATGACAATACGGTAAAACTCTGGAATCGTCAGGGTGAACTGCAAACCACCCTGAAAGGGTCTACGGATAGTGTGGCACGGGTTGAGTTTAGTCCCCTGGGAAATATTCTGGCAACCACAAGCTGGGATAATCGGGTACAAATTTGGCGACTCGATGATACTTTAGTGAAAACCTGGAAAGCTGAGGAGGGGCGTGTCACCAGTGTCAGTTGGAGTCAGGATGGTCAAGCCTTAGCTGTTGGGACTGAAGGTAATACCGCAATTGTTTGGAATTTAGATTTGGAGGAACTGTTAGCCAAAAGTTGTAATTGGCTGCGAGATTATCTGAATCATAATCCCGATGTTAAACAGAGTAACCGTGAGCTTTGCCAACCCATTGCCCGTGAAAAGTCCAGTAATCAAAATTGATGCGCTCCTTAAAAAAGGGTAACTTATTCTACCCAGCATCCCCGGTTTTGACCAAGTGCAGATTTTTTTGAAAGGTTATTTCTGAATAGGGCGGGTTTTGTTGTTCATTGATTAGTAACAAGCTAGCGCTAGTTCCTAAACCCGCCCCTACAATTGACCCGTTGCTTCACTTTTCCGAGCCTGCTGATTACGTCTTTTGACATTTTGTCTGCGCCGTCATCAAATCATCGACAGTCGTATGACTCGGATATCGCTGATGGTGAATTCTGGGTGCATCGCCGCTTGGAGTTAATTCTTTTAGGTTGAATATTGTTGACTTACATAGCCAGGACATCAATTTCCGCGTCAAAGCTAAAGTAAGAATCGAGCTTACTAAGGAAACCTTGGAACCCGTTTAAACGGGTTTAAGCTTTTAGCCCCAACTTTAGTTGAGGGCTTTCTTAAACCCAGCCCCTGATTTCAGAATCCGTTAAAATTTTTCCCAACTTCAGAGATTCGCTTTTCGTCGCTTGTAAAATATGTTTCATCATCACAGGTTCACCCGCATCCGCCGCGATAAACGCTGCATTTAAGGCAATATTACGGATATTTCCCCCCGCCATATTCAGCTTACCTAACTTTTTCATATCTAACTTCTTTGTCGGCGTCTCTTTGGGAAAAATGCGCTGCCAAATTTCGGTTCGTTCTGGGGCGTTGGGAAAGGGAAACTTCACCGAAAAATTAATTCGACGCATAAACGCTTGATCTAAAGCATCGAGCAGATTTGTCGTCAAAATCGCTAATCCCTGATAGGCTTCCATCCGTTGCAATAAGTAACTCACTTCCACATTTGCATGGCGATCATGAGAATCTTTCACTTGCGTTCGTTTACCAAACAATGCATCCGCTTCATCAAACAATAAAATTGCCCCACTGGTTTCTGCTGCATCAAAGATGCGCCGCAAATTCTTCTCCGTTTCGCCAATATATTTACTTACCACCGCACTCAAATCAATCCGATAAAGGTCAAGGCGTAATTCCTTTGCTAATACATCCGCCGCCATGGTTTTTCCGGTTCCACTGGGTCCGGAAAAAAGAGCGCTAATCCCTAATCCTCGTCCTCCTTTTCCCGCGAATCCCCATTCTTGATAAACCTTCGCTCGTTGTCGCACATGAGTCGAAATTTCATGTAATGTAGCTTTTTCCCGTTCCGGTAGAATCAACTCTTCCCAAGTCGCGACAGCATCAATCCGTTGCGCCAAATCATCTAAACGGGGACGCGCTTGAACTTTACAGAAATCCCATAAATGAGTTTGCAGAGGAGATAAGGGATTATCTATTCTAGGTTGAGATTTTTGGGTTTTCGATGAGCGACGGCGGGTTGAGGATGAAGATGTTTTTTCAGGTTCTTTATTGTTCTGTTCCTTATCCGGCTGTTCATCGACTGGTGTAGGCGTATAGTCATTACTATTCAACGATAAACAGGCGGCTTGAATCGCGGCGGCGTTGAGATTAAATTGGGAGACTAGGGTATCAATTTGCCCATTCAGTTCTGTCGTCAGTGAACCGAGATAGGATTTCCAGATATCTCGTTGTTCAGCATGGCTCAGTTGACCCACCTCTAAGGTAATCATCGGGCGTTGATGTTGGGGTTGTCGTTCCTGGGTGCTGAAAATTAACGGCACTTTTAATTGTTCAACAAACTCAGCAATTGCCCACTCTCGCCGAGGATCACCTTGAGTCATCTCATCAGCATTCAGGAACAAGAAACTGTGGTTTAATAAAGTTTCCCGGAAACACCGTTGCATCAACTGATACAGTTCATTGGGATTAAAGGGAATAACAGAGGCTGATATCATCTGAAGATTCCAGCCTAATGCGCTACAGGCGACAGTAGCAATGGATTGCTTCGCCCCTATATCTGACCCACATAACTGAACAACGGGATGGTCATAAGTTACCAAAGGATTAGACCAAGTAGCGATAAGTTTGTCAGCAATTTGTTGATGCGAAGGGGGGAGAGAAGTGGAAGATGAAGGCGGTATAGGCAAAAGGATACCTGCCAAGTCCTTCTCTACGCAAGGTTCACTCAATAGATAACAAAGAATCCGCCGATTAATCCGTAGAGGCGATTGAGTAAAGAATAATCCTTCCACCCTTTCAACCAGTTCCCACTGGTGTAACGGAGATTGGGAGGAAAGAATACCCAGATGAGTCTGGCTAAATGTGGATAAGGCTAAATTCAGCGTGGGATAATTGCGTTTAGG
>NZ_JAVJUO010000106.1:0-63876 GCF_040220555.1 Coleofasciculus sp. C1-SOL-03 | reverse complement strand
AATTGAACTAAATCTTAATCAAGGGTGAACGTGATCGCAGTTCAGGCTATACTGAAATCGGTGTTAAGCGTGACTGGAAAATCGCAGACACCTGACGCATGGCATTGCTAATGAGTGACACACGACACTTGGGTAATTTGGGGAAGTTGGGTAAGATGGGGAAGATGGGGAAGATGGGGAATATGGGGAAGATGGGGAAGATGGGGAAGATGGGGAAGATGGGGAAGATGAGGGAGAAGATTCCCAATCAACAATGAACCATGAACCATGAACAATCAACAAATGACCAATGACCAATGACAAATCGGGTATAGTGAGGTTAACAGTCATGGAACTGCACGTAAGCTGAGGTCGGTACAAGCAAGAAATTAATGCGTATCTCTTTAAATTGGCTGCGGGAACTGGTGGATGTGACCCTAGCTCCCCAAGAAATTGCGGAAATTCTCACCAATGCTGGATTTGAGGTTGAGGATATTGAGGATCAGCGCCAGTTGGCTGATGGTGTAGTTGTGGGGAAGGTTCTGGATGTACAGCCTCACCCCAATGCCGATAAGCTGAGGGTGACTCAAGTTGATATTGGAGATGCGAATAGTCCAGTAACCATTGTCTGTGGCGCGGCTAATGTCCGGGCAGAGGCGTATGTCCCTGTTGCTACGGTAGGGACTTACCTGCCAACGGTTGACTTGAAAATTCGCTCCTCCAAACTGCGGGGGGTACGTTCCGAGGGCATGATTTGTTCCTTGGCAGAAGTTGGCTTGGAAAAAGAGTCAGAAGGGATTCACATCTTTGAGGCACAAACACTACAAGTGGGGAGTGATGCTCGTCCCCTTCTCGGACTTACGGATGTGATCCTGGATTTAACCGCAACGGCGAATCGGGCGGATGCTTTAAGTATGGTGGGGGTGGCTCGTGAAGTCGCCGCCCTGACAGGTGCATCCTTGAACTTGCCTAAAACTCCAGAGTTGACGATTCCTCAAGGTACGGGTGGGTTGACATTGAAAATTGCTGACCCGAAAGCAAGTCCTGCTTATATCGGTACGGTGATTGAAGGGGTAAAGATTCAACCGTCGCCAACCTGGTTAAAACAGCGTTTACAAGCCGCAGGCGTGCGACCAATTAATAATGTTGTGGATATTACCAACTATATCCTGTTGGAATGGGGGCAGCCGCTTCACGCTTTTGACCGCGATCGCTTACAACAAGTAGCAGGTGAAAACTCCTTAACCATCGGCGTTCGCTTCGCTCAGGGAGAGGAATCATTAACCACCCTAGATGGTCAATCCCGCACCCTTCATCCCCAAACGCTGTTAATTACCGCCAATGATCGCCCCGTGGCGCTAGGAGGCGTGATGGGGGGAGAGGAAACCGAAGTCCATGAGGGTACTGAGAATCTGGTTCTCGAAGCCGCCCTGTTTGAACCCGTCGCCATTCGTCGTTCCGCCCGTTCTCAAAGCTTACGCACGGAAGCATCCACCCGTTATGAACGGGGTGTCAATCAAGCGGAATTAGGGATTGCAGCAAAACGAGCGATCGCATTAATCCAAGCACTCGCCCAGGGTAAACCCATTGTCCAAGAGGTAGCCGACACCCGCCCTGATCCAGACAGTTGGGTGCGATCAATTGAATTACGCCTAGAACGGGTGAATCAGGTACTCGGTCCAGTGGATTTGGGTGATGAGATTGGTGACATTCAGCCTGGGGATGTTGAGCGCATTCTCACGGCGTTGGGATGTCAACTTCAGTCCGTAGAATCAGACGATGCGGTGAAATGGATCGTCACGGTTCCCCCCTACCGCTACCGAGACTTAGAACGGGAAATCGACCTGATTGAAGAAATTGCCCGTCTCTACGGTTATGATAAGTTCTGTGAAGATTTACCCCCGAAAACCGAACCGGGTTATCTATCGATTGACCAGGTATTAATCCGCAAGATTCGGGAAGCCTTCCGTGCGGCTGGATTAACGGAATTGCTGCAATATTCCCTCGTGAAACCGGAAGAAAAAGGGGAGCAAATTAGCCTGTCGAATCCTCTGTTTGTGGAATATTCCGCCCTGCGGACGGACTTACTCTCAGGATTAATCGAAGTCGCCCAATACAACCTAGAACAAGGGAATGGCGTATTAAATGGGTTTGAAATCGGGCGAATCTTCTGGCGCGACGAAGACGGATTGGCTGAAAGCGATCGCGTGGCGGGAATTTTGGGCGGTGATCCCAGTCAGGGGAAATGGACAAGAGGCGGACAAGAGGCGCCGATGAGTTGGTATGAAGCTAAGGGAATCATCGAAAGCGTGTTTGAACGCTTAGGATTAACCGTGGAATATCAACCCGATCGCCAGGATTCGCGTTTGCATCCAGGGCGCACCGCTTCCTTATGGATACAAGGCGATCGCTTGGGCAGATTTGGGCAACTCCATCCCCAACTTCGCGCCGAATTGAGTTTACCCGATCAAGTCTATGGGTTCGAATTAGACCTAGATGTCATGTTAAACGCCCTTGCCCAAGATGAAAAATTGACACCGAGATTTTCAGTTTATTCGACATTCCCAGCCGCCGACAGAGATATCGCCTTCTTTGTCACCGATACCGTTTCCGTCGCCGAGATTCAACGCACCACTCAACAAGCCGCCGGAAACCTCTTGGAATCGGTGCAACTGTTTGATGAATATCGCGGGGAACGAGTGCCAGAAGGACAGCGTAGTCTGGCTTTCAGGTTAATTTATCGCGCAGGCGATCGCACCCTGAAGGACAAAGAAGTGGAGTCCGCCCACCAGAAGGTTCGAGATGCCTTATTAGAAAAATTTGGCGTTAGCCTAAGAAGTTAAGTGTCATTTGTCATTCGTCATTTGTTCAGGGTTGATTGGTTATGCCCAAATATGTAATGTGGGGAAGTTATTGTGAGGACGTATTAGAAAAACGCGCTCCTCATCGCCAAGCCCATCTGGATGGTTTAACCCAGCAAAAAGAATCCGGTGTGTTAATTACAATTGGTCCAACCAAAGATTTGACCAAGGTGTTTGGTATTTATGATGCTGAAGATGAAGCCACCGTGCGCCAATTAGTTGAAGCTGATCCTTATTGGCAACATGGGATTTGGACAGAGTACGACGTGAAAGAATGGATTCAGGCATTTTAGAACGTTGTTGGAGTAATTGTGGGATAGTTTAAGGTAGTGATGCGGCACACCTAATTTGGATTAGCTTTACATCCCGAAACCGTAGGGGCGCAAAGTCATTTGAGTTCCCTCCCCTTGGCAAGGGGAGGGTTAGGGAGGGGTCAGATCAAAGAATCGCTTCCTTATTTCAGCTTAAGTTGGGCTTCGTTCCTCAACCCAACCTACAACGTTGACTAACAAAGAACCAAGGACAAATCACTCCAAATTTGCCAAATTCATTTTCTTAGAGCCATTCCCAGCTTCATTCTTATACGCTGCTATTTTCTCAACAAATTCCTCGGTTAACCGTGTAAACGCTTTGGCACCGGAAGAATTGGGCGAAGCGAGAACCGCCGGCATAAAACTATCGACTGCTTTAGCCACATTAACATCCATGGGAATGCGATTCTTAAACAGTTGCGTCGGAACAAAGTCTTCTGTTACTCGATTCATCACCTGCTTGTAATAGCGACCCAGCAATCCCCCGGATAAAATAAAGACAATACCTAATAACTGCAAATCGAGAGACGTGTTAGACTTATGACTCTCTTTCAATTTAGCAATCCGCCGTTCCAAAAGCTGAATTCCCACAACTGATAACGGTTCAGGACGAGCCGGGAGTAAATAAAAATCACTGGCAACAATACCACTACGGGTTAACAGATTATAGCCAGGAGCGCAATCTAAAATAATAAAGTCGTAGTTATCAATAACCGGTTCTAAAATACTTTTAATCAGCAGTCGCTCAAATCGATTCCACACCTGGTTAAAATTAGGAGTCTCTTCGCGACTGGCTTCTTGATGTAGCATCTCGGAGACTAAATACTCATCATACAGATCAATATCTCCTGGCAATAAATCCAGTCCTTTGACCGAACAAACGTAAGATTGAATAACATCTTGAATCGTCAGTTTGGCGTGACGATGGGGACGAATTGCCTTATCAATTAACTGATTCAGCGTGCGTCTCGCTTTTCTGGCTTTAGCAAAATCTTGAGGGGCGATTAAGCTGAGTGTAGCGCTGATTTGGGTATCTAAATCAACCACTAAAACCCGTTTTTGATGATGTTTCGCCAAGCAAGTTGCCAAGTTGACGGTTAGTGTCGTTTTTCCGACACCGCCTTTCATGTTAACTGTGGCAATGACAAATCCCATGATAAAATCCTCTTGGAGAAACGCTACCCAGTTAGGTATCAGCCAGCCTAGATGATAAACGCCGTATCGCGTCTGGAATTTCCCTAGTTTTCGGCAACAGTCTACTATGGTAAGCGATTTTACCCATCAAGTGAACAAGTTTCTGTAGAGGCGGGTTTCACAACTATCGTTTCTTTCCTCACCCATAAGCAACTAAACCCGCCCCGCCCCAAGGGTATAATTATCAGATGGTACGTCTTTACCCCCGGTTGTAACCAGAAGGGCGGGTTTAGTCAAGTTATGGTTTTGTGCCAAACTGTTATCGGTAAAACCCGCCCCGACAACCTTGTGTCCCTATCCCTTATCGTTATTTCCATCTCCCCCATCTCCCTCATCTCCCCCATTTTCCCCACCCCCTGACACTACGCAATTCGCTGGAGAAATTCTTTGGTTAACTCAGTAAACGCTTTCGCACCCGTGGAGGTGGGTTCGGTGAGAACCACAGGTTGAAACTCATCAACGGCTTTGGCGATAGCGACATTGGTGGGAATTTCAGTGCTAAAGACTTTATCGTCGCCAAAATCAGAACGGACTCGCTTCTTGACTTTCCTTGCCATCGTCGTCGCATGACCGAGGGAAGAAAAGACAATACCCAGTAGATTGAGTGTAGCGCGATCGCTCTGCTTGAGTTTCCGGATACGACCTTCCAAAATCCCCATCCCCACAACCGATAAGGGTTCAGGCTTCGCCGGAATCAGATAAAAGTCACTGGCAATCATACCACTGCGCGTCAGCAAATTATCTCCTGGCGGAAAATCCAGCAAAATCCAGTCATAATTGGGGACAATCGGTTTAATTATCCGCTTCACTAACGCATCTTCCAGATGATTCCAGCCTTTTTCAAAGTCTTGCTGATGGCTATTGGCTTGTCTATAAATCTGGGTCGCTAATAAGAAATCGTTGTACAGTTCGATATTACCCGGTATCAAGTCCAGTCCATTCACCTGACAAATGTTGGGGACAATCACATCCTCAACAGTTGGGGAGGATAACGAATTAGATTGAAGGGCTTGATTGACTAATTGTTGTAGCGTGCGCTTTTGTTTACGGCATTTCGTAAACTGTACTGGAGGGATAAGGCTGAGAGTCGCATTAATCTGGGTATCGAGATCAACGATTAAGACTCGCATCCCATGTTCTTTAGCCAGACTTGTCCCCAAGTTGACGGTGAGTGTGGTTTTGCCCACACCCCCTTTCATATTGACGATTGAAATAACCTGTCCCATTCATGGTTGTTTTGACGATGCTTATATCATACTCTGATCTGCCTGATGCGGTGGAGACAGGGGCGTTAGTCAGGGCGGGTTTAGTCACTTATGGGTCAAAAATAAACGATAATTGTGAAACCCGCCCCTACACACAACTATATAATTGGCAAAGAGAAGGGTCTTACCTAATTGCCCATTGAATGAGAAGAATCAACAAAGATAGCAACTCTGGTGAAGACTATAGGATAAAATATTATTAAATTCCTGTATAATGTAAAGCTTGGATTATTTATGCTGAAAACCCTTAAAATCAAAGGCTATAAATCTATTCGAGATATGGAGTTGGAGTTAGCACCCATAAATATTTTAATTGGGGCGAATGGGGCTGGCAAATCTAATCTAATTTCTTTTTTTAAACTGTTGCGTTGGATGCTGCAAACACCGGGACAGTTACAAGTATTTGTCGGCAAATCAGGAGGGGCTAACGCTTTGCTGTTTGATGGCGCATCTGTCACGCCACAAATGGAGGCAGAACTTCATTTTCAAACAGAAGCCGGACGAAACGACTACTCCTTTAGGCTTTTTCATGCTGCCTCAGATACGTTCATCTTTGCCGAAGAGAAATATCGCTTTTCCCGTACATCGACAAAAAACCGAAACACTGGAAGATTGGTTAGAAGAGTATTCATTGTCTGAGCTATGGAATAAAAATATTATTGGAGGAAGACCGAGCTGATGATTCGTTTACATATTGTTGCGGAGGGTCAAACAGAAGAAGAATTTGTTAAGTCGGTTTTAACGGAACATTTGGGAATTCTTAATATTTCAACTGATGTTCATTGCATTACAAGTAAACGAACGAAAAAGAAGGTTTATCGAGGTGGAGCCGTCAGTTATGGAAAAATAAAAAATGCCCTCATTTTAATGCTTGGATATCCCAGTTAGAGCAGTTAAGATAGATCAACTCAATTTTAGAGACAAAACTCTCACACTCCCTCTGCGTACCTCTGCGTTAAAACCTCTGCGCCCCTCTGCGTTGAAAAAATATAATCCCCCCTTCACAATTCAATCCTTTGAGCAAATAAACTTTGCAACCGTTGCAACTTCGCCCCGACTTGATACAGTAAATCTCCTTTCCCCAACAAATAAGCCGCTTCCGATTGTTTTCCCCCTAAAATAATCTCAGAATCCGCTTCGCTAGCTGTCCGCAACGCGACTCGTCCCGGTAAATTTGACCGGATAATCGGCGTAACCACCTTCGCTTCAGGGCGTTGCGTAGCAATAATTAAATGGATACCCGCCGCTCTCGCCATTGAACCCAACCGTTTAATACTCAATTCTAAAGCATTGCGGATATCTTTTTCGGTCATAAAGTCAGCATATTCGTCAAAAATACAGACAAGACGTGGTAAAAGTGGGTTATGCTTTTGATTATAAGCATCAAGGTGAGAACATCCCGCTAGCTCAAATCGCTGATAACGCCGTTCCATTTCCGTTACTAAATTTTCCATCAACGCGATCGCATCTTCGCTATCCTTGACGATAGGAGCGTACAACCAGGGGATTTGCTCGAATTCGGGAAAGGTGACACGCTTAGGATCAACCAGGGCGATTTTAAGCTGCTGGGGCGAATGGCGATAGAGTAAGGATAACAGGAGCGATCGCAAAAATTCACTTTTCCCGCTTCCAGTTGTTCCCCCGACGAGAAAGTGACAGGTATTCGCATCGGATAAGTCGGCTTCTACCAGTTTCCCATCTAAATCCACACCAATGGCAATTTTTACCAGAGCCTGAGTCGGCGTTGTCTGAGGTGTGATATAATCCTCAAGCCGCGCTACTTGTCGATCTGGACGCGGTAAATCGACGCTAACATAGCCAGGTTGCGGTGCAATTAGCGGGGGATTGGTAATCCCTAACTGTACCTGTAAATCAGCCGACAATTTCAGCAGAGCGCTAATCTTTACCCCCAAACTGGGTTTCAGTTTCACCCGAATAAACGCTGGACCAACGGCGGTTCCCACACAAGTCACATCTATCTTAAAGGATTGTAACGTCTCAACTAACTGTTGCGCGATCGCGTCAGCATCAGGAGTCGTTTCTGGTTCGGGCTGGCGAGGGGTATCCTGGTGATTATTAGGCGGGGAAGTTTCCCCTGTCTCAGGAGTAGGCTGAGAGGGGATAGTTTGAGGCGTTTGACTAGGCGCTGCTGCAATAAATTCTAATAAATAGCGATGGACATGAGCCAGATAAACCGTGTCCATTTTAGCATACTTGATCTGCTTTTCTGTCAGTGGGCGCTGTCCCCAATCGCTTTGCTGTTCCTCACTATCTACATTGGAGAATTGACACAGTTCTACGGCTAAGGTTTTCAGTTTCTTGTTGGAGACTTGCAGCCGATTCGAGCGCCTTTTTCTCGTCAGCCGATTCACCATCTTTTGCGTACAAGTGACATTCTCCGCCTGTTCTTTTCCCAGAAACCTTAGATCGAAGCTGGCGTTGTGAAAGACTTTTTCTATTCCAGGATTTGCCATAATTTGCTCAACAAAATCCTGTACCACATCCGGCTGATCCAAGACATCGAATATATAAGCCTGTTTCCCGGTTCTATCGGTAGGATTCGCTAACACCTGAATCAAAGATAATCGGGGATTTGCGGTATTCCAATCCGCCACTTCTGTATCCAGCCAGAGTGTTTTCGCACTCGTCAATTGCTGGATCATGACTCGCATATCAGCAGGTTTGGTTAGATAATGATTCGATTCATCACCCTCAAATAACGTCTGACATTTTTCATGCTGGGGGCAAATTTGGCACAGATGAGGCTGGGAGGTTGACGGCGGTGGATCAGGTTGTCCGGGTTCCCAAGTTAACCATTCCTGCATTTGCTGTAATTTAGGCGGAATAAGCTGATGTACGGTAGTTTCTAGCTGTTCCCAGGAATAGTAATACTCTTTAAATTCGGGTAAAACACAATAGATAGCGGAGTCAACGGGTAGCTTTGTCTTTTCCCAGAGGAGATAACTATAAACCGCAACTTGGGCTAACTGAGCGGATGGATCAACAGGTTCATAAGTTTTGTATTCAACCACACAAAGACGCTGGCGATCGCTATCGAAAATCAAGTTATCAAATTGACCTTTAACGACTTGTTTTGTGCCATCGGGTAAGGTAAACTGGTGTTGAATTAGTTTCGGATCGGGATCAATAAAGGTTTTACCAATAACCTCGGCTGCACTGTGATAGTGACGATTTTTAATTAACAGTTCTGCCCAACGCTGGATTAATCCCCGTAATCCCTGCCAAACTTGAAATAAAGGCTGGGCTTTTCCCGGATCAGCTTGGGTGATCTCTTGGAAATAGGGATAAAATGCGAGTTGATACAACAACTGTTCCATCTGAGTCGCGATCGCCTCTTTTTTTAGGTGTTCTGGATCAGCTTCAAACAGTTGTTTAAATTTACCGTTTTGACAAGCCAGTTTAACCAACTGATTCGCCAGTTTATGAAAGGTAGTGCCAATCCCCTGGGAACTCTCTGGGGGTAAAAATAAACTTTTACCACCCAGTTTTTTGGATAAATAAAATAGGCGAGGGCATTCAACAGCAACCCGGATATCAGTAGCGGTTAAGGAATTCGTCATTTTAAGGGATATGATTATACAACTAGACAGACGACTTGTTTTTCGAGTTTTTCGTTTAAATTAGGAATTTGCAGTTTATTTTCTTGACACAGTTCATCAATTAAGGGGTTTAACTGAGATTCGTTGAACTGAGAGTATTCGCGGTTAGCGTTTTCGAGTAAGGTTTTTCGCCCTAGCATCATGCCATCATTTCGCACAAGTGTTACTAGATAATCTTTGGCATCTTGCCGTATTTTTTCTAGCTCATCACCGTTATTATCTCCTCCTCCATTTCCAGTATCCGCCGGAACAATTCCCAACTCCTGTAGTAAATTACAGTTATGCAAAATTTGGGAGTCACGAATAAATGATTCCAACTCCTTTAAATTAGGAGTTAAATCGCCCACGACTAAATCCCCACCCAGAGCCGCATTCACTAAACTGTGATACGTTGCCAGGTAGTGGACTGAGTTTAAATGGGGGATAATGTGACGATGGGGTGAACCTGTAAAGATGCGCTTAAACAGTTTGTATCCAGCGTTGTTTGATTGACCCAATTGAGCCGCCCGAATTAGGATTAGACTATCGCAGAACTTTTGCTTCAGCGCTTTTTCGCAGGCTTTCATGAGATAAGAAAAGCTTCTCAGGCTAGCCTCTTCACTCCAGACAATGCCAATTATTTCACGACTATCTGAAGGTTGATAACTAAAGGAATAAATCGAATATTTGGTTTTCTGTAAAAGTTGGGACTTAATGCCCTCGACTTGTAATGCCGCTAGAACTTCTTGCAACATTTGAATCAGTTCCGGCGATCCAAGTTTAGGAATTCTATCAATTTTTTGCTGCGTTTTTTTGAATTCCTTGCGCCAGACTAAATCAAATGCAGCCAACGGATCAGTCGGAGGAGTTGGCGGTTTGGGCGAGGGAGTCTTGGGTTCCGGCTTGGGCGTGGGAAAGTCATCTTGAACTAAACCAGCTTTGTACTCTTGAAATCGCTGACGCCCTAATTGTAAAGCGTAGCGAGGAGTGGTTTTGCCACGGGGAAATTTGTCTTCTAAATCTTGCCAAGTTAAGGGATAAATCTGCGAGTCAGGTTGAGGATTGGCTTGCTGATGTAACGGATAAAGTCGAGTTGCCCAAAGTGCTTTGGCTTGCTCTAATGTGATCGGTTTGAGAGAAAGTGCTCCAATGATTCGACCTTCACTTATATCAGCCGAGTGGATTTTATTTTTATTGTTATGCCAAGTACTGTTAATGATGCTAATAATTACTAGCAAGTTTTGTGGATAGCGCGTGTGAATACTGGAATTTACATTAAATAAAGCTTGCAAGTCTAGAGAACCGTCGGGAAAACGAGGAATGTTATCTAATTGGTCAAAACACAATACAATCGGTTGGCTGCTGGCTGAAATTCGCCCAAAGTTAGCTAAAACATTCTGAGCCACATTTTCAGTGTCGATTAGACGTTTAACCCCCAATTCTTTGAGATCGGCTTCATCCAATTCATCTCCCCGCAACCAATAACAGGCAAGAGCGTGTAATTCAGGATTCGTCAGGTGATAGAGAACTTTGAAAAACTCTTTTGGATTGTAAACCCCTGTAGGATAACTGGCTGTCAAATCACTAATAAATTTCTTCTGCTCACCGAGTAGCTGTTTCATCAAGCTACTTTTTTTGAATGCGGGTAAACCCTTGAGCCAAAGCAGCAACTGAGAGTCCTGTTGACCTTCAGGAACATGCATTAAACTATCGACCGTTTGCCGCAGAATATGACGCCAGATATAATCACTATCGGGCCAGGGTCCAATATAAGCAAAAAAGGCTTTGGGGTTAAGCGTTCGTTTCAGCCGTGCTAAAAGATAACTCTTACCTGAACCAGAATCTCCCGCCAATAGTAAAGTGCGCGGATAATGGTCTTTTGCAACCTGATCCAACACCCTTTCTATTTGAATAATCACGTTTTTATGAATTGAATCAACCGTGATCGCTTGGTCTTGCCGTTCCTGCCAAAAGTTGCCTGTTTTAAACGTTACTGGGTCAAAAGGATTAATCTCTTGCCGAATAATTTGATTGAGAGATGCCATGCTAAAATCGGGTTTTACTCAGAGACTGCCGGGACAAATAAATAGAATTAGCGGATGGGATGTTAAGTCGAATGGCACTGAAAAGCGTGCATTTTGGGATCGCCGAAACCCTTGATATGTAGGGTGGGCATTGCCCACCAGCCTTAAGTCAGTACCATTCATATTAAGTCACGATGATAAAGAACAATGGTCCCCCAATATCTTGAGGAATCCCCGCCTGAAGTTGTTCTGAGGTATAGGATCTCACTTCTTGCAAAGCACTAAGTTCTATCTTATCTTGCCGTTCTAGGCGATAGAGTGCCTGATCTAATTCTTCCCTGGATAGGGGCGGTTGTAACTTATCCCGCAAATAAAAAATCGGCAAATAGTTGTCAGTCCCCAATTGTCGGTCTAAATCTTGAATGATCTGTAAAATCTCTTCATCATTGGAGACGCGCCATGACACGTCTCTACCTGGCTGGCTTGTCAATGCGGCTGTCGCTGGCGTGGGTGACGTTGTAACAGCTTGTAACTCTCGGGGCAGAAATTTCCGCAGAAAGCGCAGGTAATCTGCCAGCATTGCTTTAGTCATCGTTAGATTCCCCGCACCCAGAGGCATGTATTCTTCCCGCAGATACTCCTTCCCCGGTTCCGTCAGCCAGACTTCTTTAATTCGTGTCTGTACTGGCTCAATAAACCCCCGATGTGCCAAACTGTCGATGAGTGCCTGTCGGGTTTTAGTCGGGGTGATGTTGGTTTTGCCGGGAGTAATCGCGCCCTTCTCGCAAGCTTGGAGAATTTTCAACTCTTGTGGGGTTACAGGTAATCCCGCTGGATCTAATTTCAGCAGGGATTGTCCAGGAGGAGCAATTTTCAGCTTTTGAATCTCCTCACTATAGCCAACCAAATCCCGTTCCCCTAGCTGACGGCAAATGCGATCGCGTTCTGAGGCTGACGTTTTAGAATTCGGCTTGAGTTCGGTAATTGATGCTCGATAATCCGGTTTTCCCACCAGTTTCAAGAGAAACTTTAGTTCTTTAACGTCCATAGAATCAACCTTATTTAATTCGCTTTCCAAATTCTAGAGAGTAAGAGGCTCCCATGACCAATGTTTTGGCATACTCACCTCAAACCAACTCAACAGCCAATCGCATAACTGCATCGGCAAACAACACAACTCTATCCTAGCTTCATACATTAGGTTTGTAGTCAGCGCTTCAGCGCTTAAGGCACTAAAGTGCTTACTACAAACGTCTAAATCAATGATGTTTAGGAGACTAAAAAGATTGAGCTAGGGGTTCTTGAGCAATATCGTTTAAGCCAACTGACCTTAAAATATTAATCCAATAATTTTCCAATTCCTCATCCCTGGGATTTTCCTGGCGGAGTTTAACTAAAGTTGTCAACGTTTCGTGCCAAATTCCCGCGTTGGCATAAATTAAGGGAAGTTCACGAGAAGTGGCTGTATCCAATTGCACCAGTAGATTTGAAGGTGGGTTGACTCGTTGAATCCAGCGGGAGCATCCCAATTTTGCGCGTTAGCTCTTTTTAGGGAGCTGAAACCCTTGAAATATCGTTGCTTTTGGAAGTGGTGTTCTGTAGTTCATTGGTGGTAGATGTGGCGGGTAGAGTCACACTAATTACGCTGGGATTTTTGGGCAGTTTAACCGGGGTTTGGTAAATCATGTTCCCTTGAGAATCTTCCAAGATAAATTCCGCCCGTAACAGTGAGACTGGCAATTAAAACGTCTCGCAGTTGAATTAAACGATGCAACCTTTTGCTGGTAGTCATTGGTCATTGGTCATTTGTGATAATTGAATGGTTAGGTCGGGGCGGGTTTAGTCACGGCAGTAGTGGCGTGACCCAGCTAAAATAGTGCAATAGATTTTACTGTTAGAATGGGCGCACGCCGTGCGCCCCTACAATTCTAATTGCTCAACTTGGGTACTGATAGGTTTCTCATTGATGGTGTTGGAAACACTAGGTTCAGGCAGTTGAGAGGGAGCAAAAGGTTTTATCGTCACCACTGTCTCAACTCTCCCTAGAGGGGGAATAGGGTGGCAGTGCGAGCTTTTGACCCAGGGCGGGTTTTGTTGAGAAGTTATCGTTAACTATCAAAATTCAACAGCTAAACCCGCCCCTAAAATTGACCCTTCATGACTTTTGAGTGGAGACGTGCCATGGCGGGGTTAGATGTGCGCCCTCACCAATATACCCCCTCAGCCCACACTTACCACTTCAGCAAATTAAACTGCTCCATATCAATGGTGTCGCGATTGCGATAAATCGAAAGCACGATCGCCAAACCAACCGCCGCTTCAGCCGCTGCTACCGTAATCACAAACACCGTAAACACCTGACCTTTAATTCCCACAGGGTCAATAAAATTAGAAAACCCCATTAAATTCAAATTGACCGCATTCAACAGCAGTTCAATGGACATTAACACGCGCACAGCATTGCGGCTGGTAATTAAGCCATAGATACCAATGCAAAACAGAGCCGCCGCTAGCAGTAAAAAATATTGAAGTTGTAGTTCCATGAATTGACGTTTAATGTTTGACGTTTGACAATCGGGCGGGTTTTGTTGATCAGTTATCGGTAACCAAGTCCCTTGAAAACCTAACCCTGTCCTTACCTAAAGTTGGGCGGGTTTTGTTGATCACTTACTCAGTCACAAAGTCTATTGAAAGGCTAAACCCGCCCCTACACCCGCCCCTATTTCCGCCCCTACCAAAGACTTTTATCAGGTACTTTTTTGAGACTCTCCGCCTACAGATGCCAACTCACGCGGGCGTTCTGGTAAGGTAGAATACTCAGTTTCTGATGTATCGCGAGGCACCAAACTCTCTGGAATAAAATCGCGACGTGCCAAAATAATCGCCCCCACCATCGCCATCAATAACAGTACCGAGGCGAGTTCAAAGGGTAGTAAAAAGTCACTGAAGAAATGCTTACCAATCTCCACCACTGACCCTTCACCGAGAACCGCCGTACCCGAATAAATCGACCAAGGTGTCGCTAACACCATCGTTCCCAGCAGCGCAAATAACCCCAAACAAACCAGCGCGGTTGCACCTTTACGAATCCAACGATTCGTGATCGGTTTAAAATCTTCTCGCTTGTTCACCAACATAATGGCAAACAAAATTAGCACATTCACTGCACCCACATAAACCAAGATTTGCGCGGCGGCGACAAAATCAGCATTGAGTAACAGGTAAAACCCCGCCATACTAATGAAGACACCACCGAGTAAAAATGCCGAATAAACGATGCTATTGAGTAGGACAACTCCTAAGGCTGACCCAATCATCATCACCGACAAAATCGCAAATGAAACAAACTGAACCCCTTGGGCTAGATCCACTGTACCTTCACTCCTTGCACTCTCGTTAAAATGACAGATTAATCCCACGGAAATAGACTCCGTGGGATCAGCTTTAAGCATTCTTCGCTGTTTCTTCTTCTTTTTCTGCTTCAGCCGGTTCCATTTGCTCGACAATTTCTTCGGGACGCAAACCTGCACGTCGAGAACCGGGCGGTAAATCGTGGGGATCTGTGACTCCTTTGGGTAGGTAAGCCAATTCCCGTAACGGTGTAACCATCGGGTCTTGCGTCACCTTGTACGGCAGGCGTCCCATCGCCACATTATCATAGTTGAGTTCGTGGCGATCGTAGGTAGACATTTCATACTCTTCTGTCGCCGACAGACAGTTGGTGGGACAGTATTCAATGCAGTTGGCGCAAAAAATACAAACCCCAAAGTCAATACTGTAGTGCTTGAGATTCTTTTTCTTACTGGCTTTATCGAACTCGTAGTCTACCACGGGCAGATTAATCGGGCAAACTCGCACACAGACTTCACAAGAAATACACTTGTCAAATTCAAAGTGAATCCGACCCCGATACCGTTCAGAGGGAATCAGTTTCTCATAAGGATACTGCACGGTAACGGGACGGCGCTGCATGTGGTCAAAGGTTACAGATAAACCTTGACCAATATAACGGGCAGCTTGAGCGGTTTCTTTGGCATAATCGCCAACTTGTTTGAGGAACTTGAGCATAGTTTATTATTCGTTCTTCGTCATTTGTCTTATGTCATTGGTCATTTGTCTTATGTCATTGGTCATTCGTCTTATGTTTTTAACGATGACCAATGAACCATGAACA
The DNA here is from genome assembly GCF_040220555.1 of Coleofasciculus sp. C1-SOL-03. Taxonomy (NCBI): domain Bacteria; kingdom Bacillati; phylum Cyanobacteriota; class Cyanophyceae; order Coleofasciculales; family Coleofasciculaceae; genus Coleofasciculus; species Coleofasciculus sp. C1-SOL-03. The sequence continues at coordinate 48,469 of NZ_JAVJUO010000106.1, read as the reverse complement.
ATGACCCATCTAACAATCAACCCCCGAATGCAACGGGAAAGGTGAGTTTAAGCGCAGCTGTCAACAGCAGATTCACTAATCCCACCGGTAAAAGGAATTTCCATCCCAGATTTAGGAGTTGGTCAATCCGTACACGGGGAACTGTCCAGCGCAGCAGAACGGCAATAAAGACGAGAAAGTAAGCTTTGAGTAAGGTCATGGTAATTCCCAGAGAAGCGGTAATCACCTGTAACCAGGAACTGGTTTCACTCACACCTAGCCAAGTGGCTAATCGGTCAAGGGGAATCGGGAATTCCCAACCGCCTAAATACAGCACTGCCACTAATACAGCAGAAAGGACTAGGTTAACGTAAGACCCGATATAAAACAAACCAAATTTCATGCCAGCATATTCGGTTTGATAACCAGCAACCAGTTCTTCCTCGGCTTCGGGTAAGTCAAAAGGAAGTCGCTCACATTCGGCTAACGCCGCCATCCAAAAGATCAAAAAGCCGACGGGTTGACGCCAAATATTCCAGCCTAAGATGCCATACCCGGATTGCTGTTCCACAATATCGATGGTACTTAGGCTATTGGACATCATCACCACTGCCAATACTGCCAGCGCTAGGGGAATTTCATAACTAATTGACTGGGCGGCGGCTCTTAACCCCCCAAGTAGGGAATACTTGTTATTGGAGGCATAGCCTGACATCAGCAACCCAATGGGCTGAATACTCGACAGGGCAATCCAGAGAAATATCCCCAGTCCTACGTTAGTAATCACCAGATTCTGTCCAAAGGGGACAATCAGATAGGACAAAAAGACGGGGATGACGACGAGTATGGGTCCGAGGGTAAACAGCCATCGGTCTGACTTGGCGGGGACGATATCTTCCTTAAATACCAACTTAAGACCATCGGCGACGGCTTGTAGAACACCCAGAGGTCCAGCATATTCCGGACCAATCCGCTGTTGAGCCGCAGCAGAAATTTTTCGTTCCAGCCAGACGACGACAAGGACACCCACGGTGGCACCGATAATCATCAGGAACATCGGTAAGGGCATCCACATCGCCTTGGCAGCACCACTGGGGATGCCAAAATCTTTAAGCGATTCAATAAAACTTCCTTGAAGGTCAATTCCTGCGTTCATCTTGGCAGCTATGTGATATTTACTGAGGTAATTTGACACTTACCGTATCAAATTATGCTATCGATTTGGTTTGTGAAGTTTTTTTGACAGCCTCACTGCCTAGTATATCGTTCGAGGTGATCCCCTTAGCCAAGACAAGGAGAATTTCAGTTGATCGCAGCGGATATGCTACGACAATTAAATCAGACCCTTGCTTGAGCATGATCCCGAAGCAACGATGGTACAAACCCCCTCGGAAATGGAAACCCTATCTCTTGAACTCCCTCGTGCGATCGCACTCTACGTCACCCCCGAACCGTTTGAGGCGATCGCTCGCTGTGGCGAATCAAGATTTGAGACTAGAACGCACCGCAGCCGGAGAGTTAATTGTGAATCCCCTTGCTCAATCGGGGCAAACAAGGCATCTTGGAAGAACATATAGAAAATATTAAGTTTTCAGCGTTTCACTTCAAGGGGTGGTTATGACCCAAGCAACTCTTCTGGAATTAGCGAAACAGGGTAATGATGCAGCGATTCTCTCAGTCATGAATTATGTGCTGCAAGACCGCAATATTACTGCCCAAGCCGCACTTAAAGGGAATTGTCTGTTGGTACTCCTGAAAGCCGTTCAAGTCCCTGACCAAAAATTATCGGTGATGATTGTCCGCAAACTGATGACCTACTTGCGAGTCCCATCAATCACCTCTGTGCAAATGTATGGTAAACAGGTTGGACAACCTGCCCCCTCTTGGATGGAAGTTATCGAATTGCGGGATGAGATCCCACCCTTGGAATCCAAAACCAATGTTTTCAAGGTATTGAGCCAATGGTGGGCAAAATCTCTGCTGCTCCTAGGGTTGATTCCCTTGGGGGTGATTGGTTTTTATGTTTGTTTACCACTTCCCTTAGGAAAATCGATTATACCTGTACAAACCGAGTCAACCTCCTTCAACGCCAAGGAAATAGAACAGCCGACGATAGAACCCTTAGATCACTCTCCTGATCAGCCTGTTGATCCTCAATCCGCTATTTCATCTTCACCGAGGTTGCCTTCTTCCCCCCTATCTTCTCAAGCTGAACCCTTCCAGAAGGCGGTGAATCAAGCCATGCGTGCGGCGACACTGACTCAATCAGCGCAAACCCCAGAGGAATGGGACATCGTGGTGAGTCATTGGCAAGAGGCGATCGCACTGATGGATGCTGTACCCCCTTCCCATCCTCAACATCGCCTTGCCCAACAAAAGGTTGTTGAGTATCAGGAGAATCTCAATTATGCTCAGAAAAATACAGCGATTGCTCAGTAGTGAATTATGGTTAATTTTGGTTTAAACTCTGCATCATTTTGAGATAACAGGTTCAATCAACTGTGAGTGAAAAACGAATTCTCCTCTGGTATCGCAACGACTTGCGCCTGCACGATCATCAACCCCTACACCAGGCACTTCAGACAAAGGCGCAGGTGATTCCACTCTACTGCTTTGACGATCGCCACTTTAACACCACATGCTTTGGATTCCCGAAAACTGGGGTATTTCGCGCCCAATTCTTGGTGGAAAGTGTAGCAAATTTGCGAGAGAGTTGGCGATCGCGGGGAAGTGAGTTACTGGTGCGCCGGGGTTTACCTGAGCAGGTGATTCCCACATTAGCAAAAGAACTTGGTATCGCCGAGGTTTATTTTCACCAGGAAGTTACCGCCGAAGAAGTGGCGGTAGAATCTGCACTCAAAAAAGCCTTATCTGAGATTGGTATAACCGTACAAACCTTCTGGGGAAGCACCCTCTACCATCCCGACAACTTACCATTCAATCTCTCAAAAATCCCCGAACTTTTTACCAACTTTCGCAAACAAGTGGAAAAAAAATCTACAATTTACCCCACCTTTCCCACTCCCAAACGTTTACCGTCTCTCCCCTCTATCAAAGTTGGTAAATTGCCTCAACTCACTGATTTTGGACTAGAAGCCCCTATATTTGACCAACGGGCAGTCTTACAATTCACAGGGGGAGAAACCGCCGGATTAGCCAGACTCGAAGACTATTTCTGGAAAAAAGACTGTCTCAAAGTTTACAAACGAACCCGCAATGGTATGTTGGGGGCAGATTATTCCTCTAAATTTTCTCCCTGGCTCGCATTGGGGTGCTTATCGCCGCGTTTTATTTATGAACAGGTTCAGCAATACGAACAGGAACGAGTCAAAAATGATTCAACCTATTGGTTAGTATTTGAATTAATTTGGCGAGACTTTTTTCGGTTTATTTGTGCCAAGCATGGCAACCGAATCTTTCGCCAATCAGGGTTACAAGGTGTACCCATTCCCTGGAAAAAAGACTGGGAGCGCTTTACCCTTTGGCAGCAAGGAAAGACAGGTTTTCCCTTAGTTGACGCCAATATGCGGGAACTTGCCGCCACTGGATTTATGTCTAATCGGGGACGACAAAATGTTGCTAGTTTTCTCACCAAGAACCTAGGAATCAACTGGCAAATCGGCGCGGAGTGGTTTGAATCGCTGCTAATTGACTACGATGTTTGTAGTAATTGGGGAAACTGGAATTATACGGCAGGAGTGGGTAATGATGCCCGTGGGTTTCGCTATTTCAATATTCAAAAACAGTCGAAAGATTATGACTCCCAAGGTCACTACGTCAAACATTGGCTCCCCGAACTGAATTCCTTACCCGCCGCTAAAGTACACCAACCGTGGACATTAACCCCAGCCGAGCAAAAACAGTTTGGGATGAGGATTGGCGTCGATTATCCTAATCCGGTTGTAGACTTAATGAAGTCGGTTAAAGCAAACGAGAAAGTTTACAACGCCGCCTTGAGTCGTCGATAACTTTGGTGATTGGGAGACTGCTTATCAACGTTTTAGGTCGGGTTTCGTTCCTCAACCCAACTTATCGGATTAGCTGGGATAAGTACCTAGATATAAAATCTGTACGCTGTACTAAGAAATGTTAACAAGCCTCAAATCTTTACTGTTGCCTGTTGACTACCCCCCACCGCAAGACTGATTCAGCAGCCTTTAATTTCAAACGCGGATTTGGGATTAAAATCGGCGCAAGTCAGGGCGGGTTTAGTTAGGTTAGTGGTTTGAGCCGGAGCGTTATCGGTAAAACCCGCCCCTACACAATCAAAACGATATGCTGTGAAAAGTCAGAGACCCCACGACTGTCTTTATAATTCGCTAGCCTAGAAGAAGGTCAGTTGTTGTCGATGTAAATCAGAGGATGACATATCCTGAGTGCAAACTCTTCTAGGATATATCAGGAGTGACATAGCAGAAAACTAGATGGCTAATATCAAATTTGTTAAGGAAGACCAGGAAGTCATTGCAGCAGATGGCGCGAACTTACGGGAGAAAGCCCTGCAAAACAAGATTGACTTGTATACCTTCAAAGGGAAGTTGATGAACTGTGGAGGCTATGGTCAATGTGGCACCTGCGTTGTCGAGGTAGTCGAAGGGATGGAAAATCTCTCACCTCGAACTGAGGTAGAACAGCGTAAACTCAAGAAAAAACCGGAAAGTTACCGATTAGCCTGTCAAACCTTGGTCAATGGGCCAGTCAGTGTGAAAACTAAACCCTGAAGCGGCGACGAGGAGCAGGGAGAACAGGGGAAGCAATACAGAGACGTGCCATGGTGCGTCTGGGAGCAGAGGAAATAATGTAGCTGATCAATATTTGCAGTCAACCTGCACGATTGGCAGAAGCCAATGATATTCTAAGAAGAGCGGTTCAAAACCAATTGTAGAGGCACTAGTTCAATGCAAGTTAATGATTTAGGGTTCGTTGCCAGTCTTCTGTTTGTGCTGGTTCCCACAGTTTTTTTGTTGATTCTGTATATCCAGACAGCTAGCCGAGAAAGCAATAGAAATTCTTAGCATTGGCTGTCTACCCTCCGCCCATGAGATCCCCGACTTCTTCAAGAAGTCGGGGATCTGGCACTCAATCCGGTGTAAGGGCTAACAACACAGGACAATTCGCACACACCCGCCCATAGTCCGACAGTGAGTAGGGTGGGCATTGCCCACCAACCTTAAGGAGCGTGCCATTTTACTCAATCCGGTGTACGGGTTAATAGCACAGGGCAATTCGCATACACCCGCACATAGTCCGACAGGGAAGTCCCCAGCAATCGGTCTAAATCAGGCAGAGACTTAGCAATGGTGGGACGGCGTTCCGGAGAACCGAGGACTAACAAGTCCACATTCATTTCATCTGCCAAGCGGCAAATCTCTCGTCCAGCCTGACCCTTACTATTTATGCATTTATAGGCAACGCCTTGTTTTTTCGCTTCAGCCGCCGCCGATGCCAAAACGGGATCGGTTTCAGGCGTGGTTATCGGTTCACCCGATGGCGTTTGTTGGTCAGGGTTAACGTGAACTAAATACAGTTGACCGCCTTTGACATCCCGAATCAGAGACAGTGCCAAATCCAAGCCTTGCTTAGCACTCTCGGATTTATTCATAGACACCATGACTCGGTTGATCCGTTTGACGTAGATCTCGTCTTTCACCAATAGCATGGGACGGGAGGACAATTGGAAAACATATTGGCTGACCGAGTTTTCCAAGATTGCTTCCAATCGTTTGAGTCCTCTGGACCCCATAATCACCAGGTCAGATTGCTCTTCCTCAGCCACTTGCAGCACTACGTCTTTGGGATCTCCCTGTTTGAGTCGGGGTGTGATTCTGTTGGGATCGGTTTTGAGAGACTTGATGGCGTCTGCCAAAATCTTACCCCCCTCTTCCAGTTTGGCTGACATGGCGTCAGCACTAACTTGAGGTGTGACCACATGGAGAACCGTAACCGATGCCTGTTGCATGATTGGGATTTCGGTCAACATATTAAACATTTCTTCACATAATCCGCGACCAGCAACAGCGAGCAAAATTTTTTCAATCATGGTTTGAATCGTTGTGAGTGATTACGATGAGACTTTCGCTATTGCAGGAGAGTCGGAGCCATATTGGGGTAAATTCCGCAAGCCCCGGAAGTAGTAGTTGTTTCCCTGACAATGCATCAGTCCTGAACGTTATCGTATTTGCGTCTTCTAAAACTAAGGATACTGGGAATCGGGGTTCCAAACTTTGACAATTTGTCAACGACTGGAGGTTTCGGGGGGAGATGGGGCAGATGGGGCAGATGAGGGAGATGGGGCAGATGGGGCAGATGGGAAAGATGGAGAAGATTAAGACTTCTTGGCGGATGGTTAACAAAGTTTCTCGGTCAACGTTAACATTCGTTAGGGTAGAACAGTCTATTGAGAATATATTTCCATGAACCTTTCAAGACTCTGGCAGGTAATTATTACAGTAGTATTAGTTCTGGGACTCTATATGCCCCCGGTGACGGCGGCTGAAACCCTTTCCCCTAGAACTGATACATTTAATGCTTTGGTGCAGGAATGTCTGGAACTCCAAGGAGAGACATCTCTGAGTGCTTGTGATCAAGCCATTGAACTGCATCCAGATGACGTAATTCCGTGGTATGGGCGTTATCGGGTGTTATCGGCTTTAGGACAACAAGAAGAAGCCAATCAGTCTTATGCGCGGGTGCGAGTGATTCAAGCGTACTATAATGCGATCGCGCAACTGCTGGCTCAACGGGAACAGATTGAGTCGTTGATGCAAAATGACGAGCAATTCTCTCAACTCGAAGCCGCGATTAATAGTGAGGATGTGGAACAAGAGCAGTTAGAACAACTGCAACAGCTTAAACAACAGATTCTCACACTCCGGGAGAATCCTAGCCTCCTTGACGAAGAAATAGCGGATGCGATGCTTCAGGTGCGCGATCGCTTGGCTGATATTATTGGACAAATTTCCGCCACCGCTTCATAACTTGGGCGCAAGCGAATTTTCTGGGCGCAAGCCTTGCGCCCCTACCAAGCTAATCCATTAAAGATGCAGCTAATCGGTACTTCTTGCCTATTGCCCATTCCCTGTTCCCTTAAATTAATTCTGATGATTCATCGTTATATTCTACTTGAGATAGATGAGATTACTTCCAGTTTATAGAAAATTAGGGGGTGTATAGAAGTATTTTAAGAATAAAGTAGATCAAATGAACTATCCGAAAAAGACTTGGCAAATCCTAGGATTTACGACAATCTATTCACTGGCACTAACCATTTTGCCCAACGTTGCCAATGGGAATCAACCCTCACCTGTACAGGGTTCTGATGAGTATCAGATTGCTCAAGCAACCAATTGCCGAGAGGTTGATGTCAACACCATGCTGAATATCCGACAACAGCCTTATGGACAGGTTATCGGAGCTTTGGAAAATGAACAAACCGTCACTATTATCGGGGAACCTGAGGATGGATGGGTAGAGATTGACGCTCCCATGGATGGTTATGTGGCAGCCAGATATTTAGAATATTGTACGGGTGCAGTACCTCCCTCTGAACCCACCGGTCAAACACAGCCAACTCCCCCCGGAAATGAGCAGGTTTCCACTGTACCCGGTGATAACTGTCGTCAGGTAGTTTCGCCGAATATATCAGTGCGATCGCAACCGAATGGCGAAGTAATTGGTACGCTAGAAAAAAATCGGACAGTTTATATCGCCAACGAGGGAAACAATGGTTGGGTGCCGATTGAAAGACCAATAGACGGCTATGTGAATGCGGCAAATCTGGGCTACTGTTATCAGTAAACCGTTTTACACATAACACATTTTGTCCCGTGAGTCAACCCTCTCAACAGCGAGACTTTCTCGCCAACACCAAACTCTGGCGAGGTTTGCCGGATGAGCAGTTAGACGCGATCGCGACCATTGCGATCGCTAAATCGTATCATAAAGGTGAGGTAATTTTTGTTGAAGGGGAGGAGGGGTGCGGATTTTTTGTGGTAAAATCTGGTCGAGTAAAAGTATTCAAGCTATCGGCAGAGGGTAAAGAACAGATACTCGAATTTTTTGGGGCGGGAGAACATTTTGCTGAAGTACCTGCCTTTGATGGTCAATCCTTTCCCGCATCAGCTACGGCTTTAGAGAAAACGGAATTATTATTTTTTGAGCGTGATACTTTTTTAGACTTGCTAGAGCAACAGCCAACGATAGCGATTAATATGTTAGCCGTTTTTGCGCGGCATTTGCGGCGCTTTGCCCGATTAATCGAAGATTTATCCTTAAAAGAAGTACCAGGACGGTTAGCGGCTTATTTGCTCTATTTAAACGCCCAGTCTGAGCATTCCAATCACGTAGAATTAGATATAACCAAGACTCAGTTAGCCTCTTTATTAGGAACAATTCCTGAAACCTTATCACGGGTATTTGCCAAGTTGAGTCAGGAAGGATTGATTTCAATTCAGGGGTCGAAAATTCGGATATTAAATCCAGAAAGATTACAGATTTTATCGGAACGATAGCCACGCCCACAATTAATTTTTTTTGACGTAAAAACAGAAGTTATCGAAATTAATTGGTAGTGGCGTGGCACACCTTATTTGATGAATTAGAATTACGCCCGGAAACCGTAGGGGCGCATGGCGTGCGCCCGATTCAATGGTAAAATCTATCCCACCATTTTAGGTGTGCCACGCCAGTAGGAGAGGTTTTAATTTGTATTAAATAAAAGTACTTCCACACTAGGGAAGGGCGGGTTTTGTTGCAAGGCTAATGGTCAGATCATCTGACTGAGTGGCTAAACCCGCCCCTACAATTTCTAAACCCGCCCCTACAATTTCTCCTACAATTTCTCTTGTCTCTCCTACACACTAATAAATATTTCACCTTACAAATGACTAATGACAAATGACGATACTCACCTACTCTACACCGTCGTTTCCTGCGGCACTTTCGCATAGTAGCGATGATAGTAATCATAAGAACTTGTGGTGTAATTCTTAACCCCATTCGCCACCACTCCCAACACTCTGGCATGAGAGGTTTTCAATCCAGATAATACCTGCGTCAATACCGTCCGATCCGTTCTTCCCAATCCCACCACCATAACAATTCCATCGGTATGCGCCGCCAACAACCGCGCATCAGCTAAACCTAACATTGGGGGTGTGTCAAAAATAACTAAATCAAACATTTCTTCAAACGACTCAACTAAATGCTGCATCTTTTGAGAACAGAGGAGTCGAGTTGGATCAGGGGGAATTTGTCCGGCAGTTAACACAAACAAATTCTCCTCCAATGGTGATGGCTGAATCACATCTTTCACATTAATGTCACTGGAAATAACATGACTCAATCCCCAAACATTCGGTAAATCCGTTCTCGCATGTAGCTGCGGACGCCGCAAATCGGCATCCACTAATAATACCCGTTGTCCCATCGCAGCAGCGGCTTGTGCCATAAACGTCGCTATAGTGGATTTGCCATCAGCAGGAACCGCTGAACTAATTACTACTGAACGAATCGGTTGATCGGGACTAATAAACTGAAGATTCGTCTGCAGCGAACGAAAAGCCTCTAAAAATGGAGACGCCTGATAGCGATACGTGGATTGACTGATGGGAGATGCCAAGAGTGGAGTTTCCGGTTTCCCGGCTGTTTTTGCCGATTTACTCTGTTTCTTTAGAGGCTTATGAAAAGGAATCGTACCCAAAACCGCTAACCCTGTCTTGTCCTTTAACTCCTCGGCTGAGTGAAACACCTTGTCTAATTTTTCCGCTAAAAACCCCGCCCCAGCACCTGCTAGTAATCCAGCTACAGCCCCCAACGCTATACCATGGGGTATGTTGGGTGAGATGGGTACTTGCGGTTGTTGCGGTTTAGCAATAAGCTGCCAAGGTAATGTCTTCTGCGCCGCTTCAATTTGTAGCGTTTCTCGCACCGCTAGAAAGCGGTTCAAACTCTCGGTAGCGACTTTCAACTCCCGCTGTAAATCCGTATACTGACGGGCAACCACTGCCAAATTCTTCAGTTGCTGACTCATCAACCGTTCCGCTTTGGCGATCGCACCCGCCCGCACTTCTAGCGTATTAATTTGGTTGGTTGTCTCCACCAGCTGTTGAGTTAGTATCGAACGCAGGGAACTAGGAGACGCCAGAGATTCCGGATTTTCGGGTACGGCGCTGGTATTTGCGCCTAATACAGTGCTGGCTTCCTGACTTAGCAAGGGAAGTAAATTTTGTTGCTTTTCCCGTAGCGCCTGAATCGTGGGACTCTCTTCGGTAAACCGCGCCGATTCACTAGCAATTTGACTTTCAATCTCCGTCAACTGATTTAGCAACTGCTGGTAACGGGGGGCTTCTGAGAGGGCGGAAGCCGCGATCGCTTGTTCTGGAGATAGTCCCAGTTCCCCTAACTGACTTTGCAGTTTCCGCGCCAGGGTGCGGGCTTCATCCAGTTGGGTTTGGGTGTTTTGACGTTCTTGGACAATGGCGCTAACTCGACTGGTCAAGACTTGACCCTGACTATCTGGATCAACTAATGTATTATTTTGGCGAAATCGTTGCAGTTTTTGCTGGAGAGTATCCACCCGCCCTTGAAGTTTCGGCAGTTGCTCTTCGACAAACTCAATCCCCTGGCGCGTACTCGTCTGCTGTTCAGAGAGCGAGTAGTTCACATACCCTTGGGCAATTTGCTCTAAAATAAATTGAATTTTTTCCGGGTCAGAATCTTGGTAACGTACTTCTAGTATTTTCGTTTCTTGTAACTGATTAATCGACAGTTGGCGGCGAAGCGTACTATAGTCAATTTCTGGATAGCGAGACTGAATTTGTTCGACAATCGGAGTCATCACTTGAGGACTCCACAGCACCTGAATCTGGGTGTCGTAATCTATACTGTTGGCTTGACCCCCAGAGGATTGATTCAGGGATTCACTAATCTGATCGAGCTGATCTTTACCGGAAACTGCTCCAACTAATAACTGAAACTTCCCTTCGTAGTTAGGCGTCTGCTGCAAGACTTTCGTGACAATGCCCGATGTCACCGCGATCGCCATCCCAGCGACAACCAATGCCCGTCGCCGCGCTACCGCCAAAATCTTACGCAAATCCAGCTTGTCGTCCTCTGTCTCAACTAACTCATACAGGGAGAGACTGGACAGTTCCGACGGTAGTTGTCCATTACGATTGGGTGGTAACGGCTGATATTCTCCATTTGAACCCATAATTCGTTAAACGTTGGCGTTCCTCAAACTGACGCGAAGAGTGGACAATTAGATCCTTAATCCCAGGGGGGGTGGGGATGTGCGAAGGTTAGACCTCACGACTCAGGTAGAACTCCCGGTCACAGGAGGAGAACAACTTTGTTAGATGTTTTGGTGTACGCTGATCATAATGACTACTTACAAATACAGCGCTGGTGTACTTAATCAGGATAATCCTTAGCAGGGTCAGGGTGTAGGCATTTGTAGCTAGCGAATCTTGCCTATCGCTGCGGTGGATGGGCAAACGAATACCAACGAATGATTTAAATCTATCCAAAGGTGTTGGAAATGTTCGTTAAGATGTGGTGATGCCAAAATGACGGCGATCACCTAGGCAATCACCTAATTTAGATTGATGATAAACTGTCACATCCAATATCAGTCTCAATTTTGGACTCTTTATTAAATTTTTATTTATTAGTTTACCAACGCAAAAATAAAAAATAGGTTTAAATTGGGGTAAAGTAAATATTTAACAAAGTTGGACAATTGAGTTCTGATCCGATCCGGATATAGGCAAATTAATGTGTAAAGTCTAGCGTAATTTGATATCTATTTTAGGTTCCAGTCAGTAACACAGAAACATGAGCAATAGTGAGACTCCCCTACGGCATAGTAAATCCCTCCGGTTATCGATCTTGACTCAATATTACCCCCCTGACTACGCCGCAACCGGACAGTTGATAGAAGAACTGGCTGTCGAGTTAGGAAAACAAGGTTTATCGGTGCGAGTGTTTACTGGACAACCGGGTTATGCATTTCATAGCCATTCAGCACCAGCCAGGGAGTATTTTCAGCAACTGATCGTTCAGCGATCGCGAGCGACTCGGATTTGGTCAAAACGTATTCGTGGCAAAGCCTTGAATGGACTAATCTTTTGCCTGCGGGCTGGACTGCATTTGCTCAGAACCAGTAGTCGGGGAGATATACTTTTGTTAACCACTGCTCCTCCTTTTTTGCCCATTCTGGGATATTTAGCGAAAAAGTTATTTGGACTACCTTATGTTTGTTTAGTCTATGATCTATATCCAGATGTTGCCGTCGAACTCAATGTTGTGTCTCGTCGGCACTGGTTAGTTAGACTCTGGAATACAGTGAATTGCCATATTTGGAAACAGGCTCAACAAATTGTGGTTTTGAGTCCATCAATGAAAAATCGTGTCGCCGCTAAATGTCCTTCCCTGAACGATAAAATTACCGTTATTCATAATTGGGCAGATGCCAATTGGATTGTACCCATTGCTAAACAGGATAATTGGTTTGCCCAAAACTTTAATTTAGTTGATCAGTTTACGGTACTCTATTCCGGAAATATGGGTCGCTGTCATGATATGGATACGATTCTCAACGCCGCCCAACTGTTACAACTTGACCCAATTTTGTTTGTGTTTATTGGCAATGGTGCTAAGCGGGAAGCTTTTGAAACCCAAACTCGTCAGCTTGGCTTAAGGAATTGTCGCTTTTTACCCTATCAAGATAAACAAAACCTACCCTATTCACTCACTTCAGGGGACTTATCTTTAGTTAGCATTAGTTCAGGGATGGAAGGTTTAGTTGCCCCCAGTAAACTTTACGCCGCCTTAGCCGCAGGGCGTCCAATCGCTGCGATTTGTGAACCCCAGTCTTATTTACAGGCGCTGATTGCGGAGGCTGAATGTGGTGCAGCGTTTAGTAATGGGGATGCGAAGGGTTTGGCAGAATTTATTCAACACTTGTCTACAGATGACCAGTTAGTCAAGCGTATGGGTGAAGCGGGTCGTCGATATTTACAATCCCATTTTACTCCAGATCGGATTGCACAAGAGTATTCTAGCGTATTGCATCAGTCAGTCATTTCAGAGTATGCATCAAGCCCTAATGGAAGAGATGGGAGAAAAGGGCATCAAACGAATAGAATGGGTCAAGGAACAAGAGGATAATACCAAATTTGCTGTTGTCAGCCTCTGGTAACATTGGGTATCTGACTTTTCACGGTATTTGGCACATCTGTAGGGGCGGGTTTCACTACTATCTTTTGAAATGGTGCGTTACGCTAACGCTAACGCACCCTACTGGCGTGGCACACCTTAATTGGTGGATTAGAATTGTAGGGGCGCAAGGCTTGCGCCCAGTTTAAACGTCAAATCTATTCCACAATTTTAGCTGTGTCAGTCCACTACACCCGCCCAGACGCGCCATGGCGCGTCTCTACAATAGTTTTAAGACTTCCCGTGAAAAGTCAGCATTGGGTATCTGTCAATTTTTTAAAGTTGGGTTTCGTCGCTTACCTCAACCCAACTTATTCAGGTAAAGCAGTGATATAAAGATATGCCATAGCTTGTATAAGAGAGGTATTCTGGCAGATTGGGTTTATTTTTCCACCAAGACAGAAGGGTTAATCGGTCTGTTGGAGACAGATCTGTCCGGCGTAGTGGGTAATCGAGATGCAAATTTTTCCATTTCGATGAGACGAATGGAGAGTAGGATTTCTGCCAGGGTACGCTGAAGTGCATAATACCAGCCATACCAACCGTCGAGAATACCTTGGTTGAAGATCAGACAGTAGAACAGGATGACGAAGGGGGCGAGGATTTTTTGCCGCCGGATGCGATCGCCTAAACTAAGTTCACCAGGAGACGTTTCCAGGATTTTCTGGTTTTCAATCAGCATGTAGCGATCTTGCGCCCACAACCAGCGACTTAGAGGTTTGCGATCGTCGTGGTAGATATAGGAGTTGAGTGTACCAGACTCACCTCTGACGTGAAGTAGCTGGGTATGTCCGTCATCGAGATAGATAGATTTTTCGCGTCGGAATAGAACTTGTCGAGGTGGAAGCAATGTTCCCCGCAGTGGCTTGCCAAATACGCAATATTTGAACCGGGCAAAGTAGCCATCTATAGGGGAATCTGTGGGAAGAGACGCAAGTTCAGCAATTAGTTCGTCAGTAAGGATGTAATCGGCATCCAGGGAGAGTACCCATTCAGTTTTGACTTGTGCCAAGCCGTAGTTCCACTGGTTGTGATGGGTATCGAACTGGCGTTGGAAGACTTGGGTTTGCGGATAAGATTTTACAACGTCCAGGGTTTCGTCGGTACTGTAGCTATCAATAACGACGATTTGCTTTGCCCAAATGAGTTTTGCCAGAGTGCGATCGATGTTAGGGGCTTCGTTAAAGGTAAGGATAAGAGGCGTTATTTGTTCAAGCATGAGCCTGAGTTTACTATTAAAATATTTAAACTTAACTATTCACTGGAGAGCTAGAACAGAGCATTGATTTCCAAAGATATGGGCATCTGCCAGAGAATCGGAATTTAATGTTTGTGTAGCCTTCTTGTTTTAAGAGTTCAGTTAGAGTTTTTGTAGAAAAAAACTTAATATGACCACCATCCCAAAGAGTGGTAAAATGCCTATCCATTTTTCCAGAAAGAGCTAGAGTCAGGTTTTTAAAATAGCCGTGATAAGGAGTGGTAAGAATTAAAACACCCTTGGGCTTCAAACATTTATTAGCAGCTCTGACGAGTTCTCTGGGATAAAATAAGTGTTCAATGACTTCGCAGGAAATAACAATATCAAATGAGTTGTCCAACTTGTCATAAGGTAAATTGTAAATACTCCCCTGGATAAATTGGCAATCTGGGAAACTCGAACTAGCAAATGTCACACCCGACTCAGATTCTTCAATACCAACGACTTCATAACCTTGTTGGGCAATGAGATGAGTTAGACTGCCATTTCCACAGCCGATATCTAATACACGTAGCTTTTGCTGGCTGGAGCTTTTTACCTGAGAGAGCATTTCCAGGAGTGGAGCTATCAGATAGGCATGATGATGTCCTGAAAAATTATTTTGATAAGCATAGTTGTACTTGCTAAGAGTGGTTTCCATAGATAAATGGGTAGTCCATTACTAAAGAGTAGGAACAGGCTCTTTTTTAATGATGGCTGTATAAACCTCAATCAAATTTGATGCGATGCGCTCCCAGGTGTATTGTTCGAGGATAAGTTGACGGGCGCGGTTTCCCATTGCTTTGGCTTGCTGGGGATGCTTCAAACATTGCATCAAAGCATCGGCGATTGCTTCGGCATTAATATCAACAACATGAGCAGCTTGAGCCATTGCCGCTTCGGGAAAATTGCAGCCAATAGTGATAACACAAGGCAATCCTGATGCCATACCTTCTAAAACAGACATACTAAAACCTTCCGAGTAGGAAGGAGCCACATAAATACTAGCGGCGGCAAGAGCGGCATATTTAAGGGACCCTGTGAGCATGCCGATAAATGTTACAGCATCAAAGCATCCAGCTTTGGTAAAGTAATTTTTAGCCGTTGGCAGAAAGCCAATGTTATCTGGTCCGGCAATAATTAGATGCGTCTGAGGAAATTGGGTATGTACTTTACCAAAGGCAGCAGCAAGCAAGTCGAGTCCTTTTTTTGGATCTATCCTGCCCAGAAATATAATCAAGGTTTTGTTGCGAGTATCCGGAAATTTTTGGTAAAAAAGCTCTGGATTTGGTAACTTTTCAAAGTCTTGACGGTGAATGCCGTTAGGAATTACAACCAGAGGAGCCTTGAGATTGAGCGGTTTAATGCGTTCTGCTTCAGTCGAGGCGAGCATTTGGATGGCACTGGCACACTGGAGGGCCGGCTTTTCCAAAAAGGCGTAGTAGAAGCGCTTTTTCCCTGCTTTGTAGGATAGCGCCCAAGGATTCAACATACCGTGAGGGGTGATGATGTAGGGAACTCGGTGCCATCGGCAAGCCCAGTAGGCGGGTAAAATCGGATAGGAGAAAATAGCGTTAGTGTGTACTAGGTCGTAATCGGCGATATGTTGAAATAGCCATTTAGTGATAGAAAAGCTGATTTTGTAGTCGCTCAAAGCCCAGTATGGAAAGTATTGAATGCGGTGATATTTTTCAGGTAGCCAGGTATAAAGTGGAACATCTAAACTAACAGAGCCATTGGCATTCGTAGTGACAAGATCAACGCTGATTCCCAAGTCACCAAGGGATTGAGCAAGTTCAACTGCAATTTTAGAAGGACCACCGTAAACCAGACCAAGTGCAGGGACAACGATTAAAAGCTTCATAGGAAATTCAACAGAGATTCACTCTTATAAAGTTCTACAGCGATCTCAGGTATTATCCGGATGTCAATTAATTGATTACAACTGTTAAAAATAATTAAGTTGTTAATAAATTAATTACTAAAAAAATATTTAATGGTTAATGCGCTAAAGCATACTCAATTGCTTGCATTAAGCCTTGGGCAAAGTAATCTGGAGAAAAATTTTTGATATGTTCGAGTGCCGCCTGACCCATTGTCTCTAGAGCGACATTACCCAAGCTGACTTTGATCATTAAATCAGTTAACTGTTGACTATTTTCTGGGTCGAAACCAAAACCATTGACACCTTCAATTACTAAGTCTTCAAAACAGCCACAGCGGTTAGAAACTAGTACGGGCAAACCAGCTGCCATTGCTTCATTTACCACTAATCCCCATTGTTCCTGAATGCTGGCATGGATAAAACAATTGGCATGAGCAAAGTAAGGAAGAAGTTCATCTTGCTGGAGGAAACCAGGTAGATGGACAGTATCTTGTAAACCGAATTCTGCAATATATTGCTCTATCTGAGGGCGAAGCTGACCATCACCACACAGCACTAAGTCCCACGCCTGAGTACCGACTGCTTGGCGATAGGCGGCATACGATGAAATGAGAAACAAAAGATTTTTTTTCGGTACAAAGCGATTGATTGCTAAGAAGTAAGGTTTAGAAATGGGAGTAGGTAATGTCTTGATTTGGTTTGGGTGATAAAACTTATTCCCTACTACGTTATAACCTAAGAAAATTGCCTCCGCAGGCATACCTAGTTCTATCAAATAACGCTTTTGTGGTTGTCCACCTACTAGCGCCGCGTTGTAGTGTTTTAGTATCCATCTCTTGATAGTTTCATTCCACAGCGATCGCGGAGCATCATCTTGCTTGGTTTCAGAAACAAGAATCACAGCTTTTCGTTGATACAGACACCACAACAGCGCTGCCAGCATGGCAGGTCTGGCATAACCAGCAATTACCAAAATATCTGGATCGATCTGAGATAAAACCTTGTAAACCTGTAACAGTAACCGACTAAATGTTACCTGTTCAAGTTGCCGCCATTTAATCACAGAGACGATAGGAAAAGGAAGCCCTTCGACTTCAGATTGCCAAGCATATTCTATTTGTTTACGGGCTAATTCAATACCTACTATCTTTTTGAATGAGCTATTATAGCGATTATAGAAACCCTCTAGTCGAGCTATATGATATGGACCATAACTCGCAAAAAGTATTGCAATGGAATTCATGAGTATTTGTTCAATTCACTGGATCTTAATTTTTTTTTGTTTATGTGTTCTAGGAATCGCACTAGAGCATATCCGAATACAATAGGCCAGAGGACAAGTAAGGTCATTTCTCGTCCGAGGTTAAATGTAATTCCTAGACCAGCCAGAAAAAGACAAAGACGAAGCGGTGAATTACGTTGGCTCCATAGCCTAGCTAAAAATGCTGCCCATAAAGCCATCAGGAAGGCTGCTGCTACAGGACCCAAATAAGGGCCAAAATTAGTAACTCCTTGACCGATTAAACCAGTGGATACAGTAGTAGAAACTCCGATATCTCTACTATTGTCTGCAAAACCTCGAAGGATAGCATAATAGATGCCAACAAGTGGTTTGTTGGGCCAAATCGCACGAGGTACAAAATTAAGGAATTGTGCTAAGTAATCGCCTCCATAGCTTATATGTAGCCTACCCTGTTGGTAAAAGTCGTTAATAAAACAGAGTTCCTCAAGCATATTTAATCCTAAGTGTTTCTGTTCTGCTTTTAAAGCTATCTCTATACCAGATTGGTTAAAAATTTCGGCAAATCCAACATGGCGATAGGTAATTACCAAAGTTAAAATATGATTTATGATTGCGAACGCAATTCCTAGTACAATAATTTTTATCCACCACTTTTGTTTAGACAATAAAACATAGCTTAAGATTGACGGCATGACGACGGCTAAAAATATATTTCTTGCTCCCATTAATATAAAATATGGCCAAGAAATTAAAATCACTAATAAATTTAAAAGTCGTACCTTTAACTGTTTTTGCATTAAGAGAGTAATACCGAAGAAAGAACAAACTAGAATGTAAATATAGGAAGCAGAAGAAACGATAAAACCGCTACTTCCAGCAGCAGCACCGGCTGCCCTTCCCCACATATATCCACCAGCACGAGAGTTGATGGGAAACAATGCACCAAAAATGTCCCCATTCATCCGACTGATTCCGTACATTAATAGACCTAGCCAGACAAGTGAAAGGTATGTTAACAGTTTAGCTGGGTCGATTGATGTAATTAATAGTTGATATGCTAATGAAGGCTTGATGACCATTTTTTGGGAAAGTTGAGGAACAAAAAATCTAAAACTACCCAGAAATAGAATGATTTGCCAGTAACATTTTTCTAAAATTGCATTGGAAAAAATTGTTAAGTTATCGGGAGTATAAATCGGTTCAGTCAAATACCATATTGCAACGGTAATATAAACGATAACTGCTGGTTTTTTCCATGAAATATTTTTTTTAAACAAAGATTCTATTATTAGCAGTACCAATAGGATTGAAGTTAAAAAATAATAAAAACTTGCGGCGGGAGGCAAAACACTAATTAAAATACTTATATTTCCCAACTGCAAGCCTAATAAATATCCCAGAGCTAATAAAAAAATGAACCATAAAATAAAAAAAAATTTACTTTGTACTACCATATTCCTGAAAAATGGAGTAAATAATAAAAAAAATTAGTAGCGTAAAAGGAATGTTTTGGCTTGGAACTCATGATCGCTAGAGAACCGATGCTGTAATCCGAGTAATGGTGGTCAATTAACATGGCATAGGGATTGAAGATGAAGCTGCAATTGCGACAGGCTAAAACAAAAGGTGTTCGCTCTGGCAAACGCTTCTAATCGTTGAGGATTGTTAAGGCAGAAGCGGAGAGCATTCGCGATCGCTTCTCCAGTAACCTCCTGCAATAGCAATCCGCTTATTTCATCTTTCACTACAGCGCCACAGAATCGGGAAGCAATTATTGGCAGTTTCCAAGCCTGAGCTTCGAGCTGGGTCAGTCCAAAACCGTCGGAAAGGGTGGGAAACAAGAAAATGTCTGCCTGTTGGTAGTACTTAGCTACGGCACTGCGAGGGACAGCATCAATCCACTGCACCTGTCCTGACTCTGGTTGGGGTCTGGTGATGCCTGGGGAACCGACTAGCCAGAATTCTATAGGTTGGTCGCGGAGCAGTTTGGCGGCTTCTAGTAGTGCGGCGATGCCCTTGCGTAAGATTACTTGACCGAGGAACAGCACTCGCAGCGGACGTTCGGCGGAGAAAGCCGGAGGGTAGGTTCGCACGAAGTCATGGGCTTGTTCGAGGGGTTCGTAGGCAAGGGGAACGACATCAATTTTGTTGGCAGGGATACCTTCTTGCTGTAAGGCTTGACTCGACCAAGGTGAATTCACCACAATGCGATCGGCGAGGGAACATTCTTCCCGCCAACTGTCCCAGTAGTGGGGCGGTGCGGGTTGCCAGATCGATTGATAGTGAGGATGTCTGGAATATTCCTCTAGAACTAATTTCTCCTCAATGGGTCCCGGATCGATTTGTCCTAAGATAGTGCGCCAGCCTCTAGACTTGGCGTAGCGGAATAGGTCTAAGGCGGCGTAGCTGTAGGCAAAGAGAGTGGGGGGAGAGTGGAGTTGAGGGGTGAGGGTATTGAGCGACTGGACTGTCTGTTGCTGGAACCAGTGGTTACGGGCAATGATGCGTTTCCACCCAGTTGTTTTTTGGATGCGTTGAGCGATTTCAAAGCGAATTAACGAACCCGTGAAGGCGCGGACATAGGCTTGGGTTAAGTCTGGGTGAAAGCGTTCCCGTAAATTAGCTAAGAGAGATTTCGGGAGTTGATTTAGGGGAGACTGAGGTAAGACCCAGGCATCGGTTATCAGATGGGCGAGTTGGTTAGATTGGTGTAATACTCGTGGAATAGCGTAATGTTCGCGAGCTCCTAGTTGAGCGCAGATCCATAGGGGTGATTGTTCTGACATAAAATTATCAGACTGAATCTGAGAAAAGCTTGAATAATATTTCTAATAAGACGACTTTTTGTTCAAGGCAATAAGCAGCAACTGTTCTGTAGAAACAATTGAACCAAACCAAGTATCGCTTTCTCCTTTTGTACTGGTCATTCGCAGAGTTTTCCATGATTTTTGAATTGTTCGTAAACTCTGATAAACAGAATAAGAATAAGCTAATCCATCATCTTCACTGATGGTATATCCTTTGCCTTTTGTTTTAATCCAGTTTGCAACTGACCAGAACCCCAGGGAAAAGATGGTGTATTTCAGAAAGCGCAGAGGTAGGGAACCTTGCCCCATAAAATTACAATCTGAGATGCTAACCATTTTGGATGCCACTCGCGACATCTCCCGAATCATTTTTTCCGGTTCTCTAACATGGTGTAAGACAGCAAATTCGCAGACTAGATCGAAGCTGTTTTCTGGAAAAGGAAGGTGGTAAGCATCACCATCTATCAAATCTTCTGGCGGAATTCCTTTTTTATAACCTTGCTCACGTAAAGCTGCTACTGGCTCGATACCCTTAACGACTAGATCGGGAAACCTGTTTTTTAGCCAGAGAAATGTACGTCCTGTACCTGCCCCTACATCCAATACACTGCGAATCTGATAAAAATTGATATAACTCGCAAGCAAATGCAACGCTAAAAAATGCTCTTGATCTTTCTCCAAATGCATTTCATCATAGGAGCTTGCCGTCGAAGCATAGTACTGACGCTGAATTTCAACTTCTTGATGCATAATTGTGGCTTTAAACTAGGAAATTACAATTCTATCTAGTGAATTCGTTGAACTATTTCAAAGCGAATCAACAAAGTATTTAAGTTTCCACCCAAGCTTCAGAAGTTTCGTAACCTAATTCGATTAGCAGGTCACCTGCCTCCTGATGAAAGAATTCATAATCTGACGCAGTAAAAGCTTTTCGCCACTTTTGAACTTTTTGACCACGGTAGCAACCAAGGATTGCCGTACTCTCCGGCTGACGCTGGGCTAACCTTGCTGCACGACTATGCCAAAGACTAGCGAGACGTTCTGGCAATAGCGGTTCAACATAGAGGGGGTCAAGCTCTAATTCTGCACCAATTTGTGCAATTACCCTTCGAGTATTCCGAACGATTTCCTCAAAGTGTAGAATCTGGACTCCGGGAGTGTTACGCCAATGCTTAACATGGTTTGCCCATCTTCTAGGGCGACTGTTGCCGTTTATTTTCTGGCGCATAAACTCACTAAGGGAACAGCGTGTTGTTGGGTCGAATGACTGCATGAAAAGATGCAAAGAACACATCACATCTCTTCCATCTCGGAGGATGTAGTAGGTATCAGCGTTTTCCTTGAGCCAGTCAATCCAGCTGCCGTGTTCGTTCAGCAAATGTATAAAGTTTGGACTAGAATGTGTTTTGATGATTGGTCTTTGTGAACGCTGAATAATCCGTAGATCCACATCTTTGCTAAGCGGTTTTTTGGAGGCGGCAAGTGCATCAATAACTAGATAGAGACGGTCTAGTGGTTCACCAAAGTGCTTCCAAGACTGACACTCTCGAAACTGCTTGCGAAGTAGATCGATAGTTAGGTGTGTACCAGAACGGGGATGGCTAGCGATGACAATTGGCTTGCCGATTTTTTCCAGATTTTGATTTAATAAATTGTCATAATATTTCATATATAAGTTCAGCCATGAGGTAGTTTTTGCCAAATTTTTATGAGTTCCAATGACATTGGCTGGCGATTATGTTTATAACGAAATATATCTATAAATCCAGCAAACTCTCCTTGCAACTGACCTATTCTACCCACTTTTGTAGATTGAATTAACCTCGACAAAAAAGTACGAACTTGCTTGATAAATTTTAGTTCTTCAGGTATAAACCAATCATTCCAAAGGACATTATTACGTGCTCCATAAAAATCCATTCGATACCAATTACGTCCTATATTAGAGGCAGTATGATGAATTTCAAAGCCTGGAAAATGGTAGCAGCATAAGCCTTTTTGAAATGCTCTGGCAGCTATTTCCATCTCCTCTCCTTGATGAATTAGTTCCTCGCAATACCCTCCTAGCTGCAAAAATATTTGGCAATGGAGAAGGTGTCCGCAGCCGATAAAGGCTCTGGTCTGATAAGGTTCATTCTGTATAGACTGGCTCTGATACTTACCCATTACCGGATTGTAGATGGGGAAACTAAGGCATAATAAATTTTTACAGGATTCTGCAAATTCAATTGCCGCAGGTAGGGAACCAGAAACCGGAAAAGAATCATCATCAAGGCTTAGGTAATACTTCGTTTGTATTGCCTGCGCTAATTGATTGCGTCTGACAATTAAACCTTTCGATTCCGTGAATCTCTTCAGTTTAACTTTAAGGGGAAATGACGTAATATCAAATGGGCAAGGTCGATCGGAAGCATCATCAAAAATTAGGATCGGCAGTGAACCCAAGCCAGCTTCTGTAATCTTGGTGAGCGTAGTTTTTAAGTCCTGCCAGCGATTTTTGGTTGTAATCCCAATGGATACTAAATCTGTTATATCCTGAATTGTAATCATTATTTGCCTCGGTACTTGATGACTGTGGCTGGAACTCCCACTGCGATCGCGTCTGATGGTAGCTCGCGAGTGACAACACTGCCTGCACCAACGATAGTGCGATCGCCAATGGTTACTCCTTTGAGGATGGTGACGTTGGCTCCAATCCAGACGCGGTTGCCAATCTGGGTAGGTTTGGCAATCATGGGTTGTTTCAGAGGTGGAAGTGTGAGGTCTTGACCGTGATCGTGATCGGTGATATAGCAACCGGGACCAATGGCGCAATTTTTACCAATTGTCAGGGACTCTATAGCATCGATAAAGGTGTTACGGTTGATGTATGTGTTAGCTCTAATGTGAATTTTGGGATGGGGTAAGGGTTCCCCACTGCAAAGTAGTACCACCCCTCGATCCAGAGCACAATCACTCTCAATCTCGATATCTTCAAAGTTACGGGGAATTTCAACTTGCCGCATCCAGATGTAGCCATGTAGCTTCACTCCTAGAGAGCGGTAATAAAGATTGCGCCAGCGACTGTTTAATCCTGCAATGGCTCGATTCGTTGCTAAAATTCCAGTACGAATTTGATTCATGATTCGTTACCAGCCGCACTGTATCCGGAGAAAATAATCTCTCTAATTGCACTAAATTTGCCCAGCAGCACAGATGGTAGAGAGAGCCAACCTTTTACGGACACTAGAGAGGCAGCAATCCAAAACAACTGTAGTACAGCTAGCTTGAGATAATCTGCTGGTTGTCTTTGACCTAAGATGGAAGTCATGACATAGTGACGATTCACCAATTCCATCTTGGCTAATACAGCTTTATTGTTTTTATGGTCTCCTGGTTGACTATCGTGGAAAATCCGAGCAGTTCTAGCATTAACTAATTTCCACTTCTTGCCAACTACAAGGGAGAGGGTCACATCTTCCATTAGGGAATAGCCAGTAAACATAGATGGAAATAATGGTCGGGGTAATGCTTCTCGTCGATAAAGAACACAAGTAGTATTCAGCCACTCAACAGGCACAACTGCTGGTAAATCAGGACGATCTTCAGGCAATAAATTAAGAGCAGGACCAATACATTTACCTGCATAGCTAGTTTCAGTACGATCATGTAAAAATCTAAACAGTAAGTGACTTACCCTACCTGGAGGTAAATATTTTTGGTTGACAATCATGGCATTAACACCACCTAATTGGGTATCACTCTGGAGTGCTGCCCAAAGTCGAGCTAAGCAATCCGGCTCAAAAATAATGTCATCATCAACAAGCCAGATGGTATTTTGGGAGGCGTAGCTCATGGCTTGATTGCGCTGGGCTGCCGCACCTATTTCTGTGGCTTTGTGGTAAATAATCTGAGTTGCCAAGCCAGGGATGTTGGCTTGGCACAGCTTTTGGGTATCATTGTCTAAGGAACCGTCAACCACGATTATTTCAATAGGTTGTGCAGATTGCTCAGCTAAACTATTGAGCATTTTGCTGAGTGGGAGGCTACGGTTCCGGGTGGGAATGAGCGCAGAGATAGGAAGTAGTTGAGGCTTACTCATCGAGGAATTTTGCATATTCAGTTCCGCTAATGGTTTCTACAAGTTCTTCATAATTTTGAATAGAGTCAGATAGTGATTCAGATCCAATTTTAAGCAAGCTTGTTTCAACATTTCTGGATAGAATACCTAAATATTCAAATATTCGGTTAAGTGTTTGTTGATGCTTATCTGCTCCTAAGAGGTCTTTCTCATAGGTTACCCCTAGATGAGGTAAGTTTTTCAGGATTGTTTCGTATTGTTTCTCCTGGCGTTGCAGAGCTTCCATGTACTGCATGAGTAGTTTGCAATTAACCTGGATCTTTTTTTTTGTAAGGGTTGTCTGGTCTTGCCATTTTTCAATATGCCAAACACCTGTTGAATTAGCTGACATAATGGAAAGAGATTGTTTCAGAATGTTTGTTCTTTTTAAAAAAATTATTTGAAACCCTTGATCATATAAATTTTCAATAAATCGTTCTTCATTTTTGATGTTTTGGATTTGAAGGTGGTTAGTTATGAGCTTAAATCCATAAACCTTATCACAATGAATTTTGGTTCTACCGTTGATAAATAAAAGTGGGAAAGCTAAGCGTTTGCGTAGAATTTCGGCATTTCGTGCATTTCCCTCACAGCTAATTTTTGGGTGTGAATTGAGCAAGTCAAACAGTAAGGTGCTACCCGTTCGTGGTTGAGCTAAAACTAAAAATTTATTAGAAGCTGACTTTATAATCGGGTTGAGAGCATAGGGATAGGTATACAGCTCTCTAGTTATATCTCGGCTTGCTCTAATAAATTTACCTGCCATTGTTGCAGAAAGTGCTTCTTTTTTGGCTCGGGATACAAGGTTTTCGAGAGTGCAATTCAGAATATCAGATATCATATCTAGTATCGCCCAATTTTGACTCAAGAAGCTAGAATTGACTTTCAAGAAGGATGGTAAAGTTAACTCCAAATCTAGATCCTCCTTCCAATCTAGGATCGACAACCTCAGAGCCAATTAAACCGGAAGAACCTGTAACGAGCAGTTTGTTCATGTCTACAAGCAAATTTCGCACATTCATGAACTATACAGAACTTCGTCTTATCGACGAGCGCTTCCGGACGAATGAGAAATT
Organism: Coleofasciculus sp. C1-SOL-03; assembly: GCF_040220555.1. NCBI lineage: Bacteria > Bacillati > Cyanobacteriota > Cyanophyceae > Coleofasciculales > Coleofasciculaceae > Coleofasciculus > Coleofasciculus sp. C1-SOL-03. Next base: position 22,925 of record NZ_JAVJUO010000106.1, on the reverse strand, counting down.
TTTCAAATCTCTAAGCCGATTTCCTGAAAAAGTTGTTCAAACCTGCGTTTCCATGAATGGTCGCGCAAAGCCCGTCGATAGCCTGCCTCTCGTAATTTCTCGGCTTCAGCAGAATGGGTTAAATAAAACTTGGTCTTATCCACTAGCTCTTCAGGACTACGATAGGTGTCGATTTCTTTTCCCAGTTCATAGAATTCTGCAATCTCGTCTGTGTGGCCAGTGAGGTAACAAGCTCGGCACATGGGAGCTTCAAAGTCACGCAGACGCACGTGGGGGATTAGCTGGGAGCCAGGACGCCCGTCAGCCCAAACATTGCTGAAATTGAGGACAACTTCATAGCGGGCAAAGGTTTGGCTGATATTTTCTGCAAAGCCACAGGCAGATGAGGTAAAAAATGGAGCCAACTGGCGACTCTGACGGCGATAGTGCAGTTGGTGAATAGTTCGATCGATGCCTGCAACCACACCCTGTTTTTTGATATTTTGCCAGGTTGCTCGAGCATAACTTATGAGTCCACCTGGTTTAGGCGATCGCCGCCCCAAATATACGAAGTCTTGTCGATCTGATATTGTTCCTGAGTGTTTACCGGAATCCTTAACACCCCAACCTCTGCCATAAATATCTATGGGAACCTGGCTAGTGATGAGTTCGGCAAGGAGGCGATCGCGATCGGCATAGCGCTGACCGACAAAGCACGCCTTTACCTGACGGGTTGCCGATGGCATCGGATAGTACACTTCTGGGTCTGCACCCATCTGCACCCACACGGGGTTTGCTCCTACCTTCAAGTACAGGTCACGCGCTTCTTTCTCTGCGTGCCAAGCGAAGTTGACCTTAGCCGCAATTTCTAATACCAATTCAAATTGATAGATACTGTTGCAGTAAAAATTGACGGTAGGGATACCTAGCTGATGAATTTCTTCAAAGCCTGCTGGGTCAAAATGGGCATTATAGAAATAGCTAAGGAAGAGGTCTATGGGTTGCTGTTGATGGGCTTGCCGGACTTCATCAATGATTTTCTGTGTAATCTGGGAACGAACCTCCTGTTCTTGTCGTGTGAAATTGCCTGAAATTTGCATAAATCGACTGGCTGGTAATAGGTCAACTTGAGACTCAAAAATCTCATGTCCTAGTTGCCGCAGCGCTGGGTAAAAGTTGCCACTCCAGAGTCCACTATAATAGAATTTTGGCTCAATTGAGTGGCGAACGGCAGTGAAAATTCTCATCTGAATAACGATCTGAGAAATATGATTTAGGTTCGTAAGGTAAATCCATCAACATACGGGTAAGAGCAGCGTAGTTGCTGAACGTGGAAACCAGCATTGGTAAGGCATTGGCTAAGTTGCTTCCAGCCATCCTCCCCATTATGACTTTCAAAGAATATTGCACACCGTTGAGGTAAGTGTGGAATCAAAGCAGGAATAAGTTGGGCTTCCTCACCTTCAATATCCACTTTTAGTAGTAGACTTTCTAGCTGAAGCTGTTTTAGGAAATGTGGTAAGTCTATGATTTTTACTCGATAGCTATCTGAATTTTTTGACTCCTCGGTTTGCAAACATCCAGTATTGCTATAGTTAGACTGAAACCAGGCTTCACCCTCTTGGGAGGATACAGCAGCCTCAACTAGAGATACATTCAGTGTATTGAGTTGTAATTGCCTTTGGATAAATTTAGCGTTGTCAGGGTTAGGTTCAAAGGCAATAATTTTAGCTTCAGGATAAGCACGACTTGCCAATAATGAAAAAAGACCGATATGAGCACCGCAATCGATGACTTTTTCTGGCTTGAATGGAACTAACTCTAATTTATAGCATCGCTCTAGCACTATTTCTTGAAAGGATATAAGATGACCCAAGTCACTGGGATTTAATTCTATCTGTAACCCTTTCATTAAATTTGGTCTAATAACTATTTGCGGAAAAAGCTGGCGACCAAACTTAGAAATTAAGTCAGAAGAGCTGAAAGGATGTCCTCGGGAAAAACCCAAAATTGCTAACTTGAGTAAATCCATAGGATACGCTGCTATTTTTGTAAATGATATAATCTGCTTCAAACGGCTAAATTTAGGCATATATGAGTTATTTTAACAATAAAAATTAGTGGTAAAAATTGTTAATATTTAGTCTTTTGCTTCAAGTCATTCTTTTAAGGAGTGATTATAAAGAGTGGGTAATTTTAGTAGTTCTTTACTTCTAGTATTTCGCACAGGCTGTACGAGCCACCATACACCACGAATTCCTTTATTACTCCGCATGAGTACTCTCCTTATTTTTCAGGGTCTGTCTGAGGTGGTGCAAAAATTGATTCTGGATCGTAGCCGGATCGAAATTGCGTGTACCTATAGATACAGCATTTTGACTCAAGCTTTGGCGTAAAGAGGCTGATTCTTTCAGTTGAGTCAATGCTCTTATCCAAGCTGCGGGATTATTTTCCGTTACTACGAAAGCGGCTTCAGGATTTCGCAATCCCCATTTCACGCCTGTCGCATAATCAGGACCAACAATGAAAAGGGGCATTCCCAACGCTAAATATTCGGGAAGTTTGCTCGGAAAATGAGTCTTATATAAGTTTTGGTACTTATTGTTTATCCAACAGTAGGGCAGGATAACAATATCGCATTCCTGTTTTACTCTCGACCAAGTTTCAGAGGGTGACGCCGCATAGCCACAGTAAGTGACAGTATCCGATAAATCGGACAAGGGATGATGAGTTCCCTTTACATAGTCAGAGTAGATACGCAACTTTATACCTATTTCCGAGAAAGAAGCTATCATGCGATGAAGTTGGATGCCGTACCCATAAGCTAAACTCCCTGCATATCCAATTATTAAAGTACCTGGTTGTTTTAAATGTATGGATTCATGAGCAGGACGTGGAGTCAAATTATCAGAACGATTTGGATAAAGTACGTCTCCTTCAGCGCCATATTTTTTTGACAATTTATCTCGCATTTCTGGGCTAATACATAGCCGTTTATAGGCATATTGATAAACCTCAGCATTTCTCGCTAATTGTAGTTTGTCAGCCCATCGGTAAACTCGCTCAAATACCTCGGGAATATCATGAACGAGAAGTATCAAAGGCAAGTTTTTATATTTGGCATATCGATAAGCAAGAAAATAATACTTTTGAACCTGCATAACGGATAGAATGACATCAGGTTTAAATCCACCGAGAGTAGATTCTATGGTGCTATTTTTAAAGCTTGGAATTATTTTAAACGTGCGTAGGGAGCGAATTAATATTGAAAATCGAGTGCGTTCAAATCGCTTAAATGGACTTTCAAGTACCTCATAGCGGCATTCTAAAATCTCAGCGTTTGAAGAAGGTAGAGAACCACAAACTAATAATTTTTCTTTAGGATAGTCTTTCAGTAAGCGGTATAATACTATAGAGCCAGCATATATACTCTGCGGGATTGTTTGAGAAAGAACAAGTAGGTTAGGTAGTTGATCCATGTTGGTTAGTTGAGTCTTCTAGTTCGTCAAAGTCATCCGACTGAATGTTCGATTCAAGCAAAGGTTCGATAAACCTCTAGAGTCTGAGCAACTGTTTTATCCCAGCTAAAGGATTTTGACCTTTGATATCCTCTGTCAATTAAGCGATCGCGCTCTAAGGGATGATCGAGCAAGAAAAGCAAACTATCTGCTAAGTCGCTGCTCGATTTCGGATCGAATAGGATGCTAGCATCACCGACAACCTCGGGAATGCTAGAGCAATTAGAAGCGACAACAGCACTGCCGCAGGACATGGCTTCCAGAGGTGGAATGCCAAAGCCTTCGTAAAGCGAAGGATAAACTAATGCAATGCTGCAACGGTAGAGTTTAGCAAGATGCGTGTCACTGGCGTATCCATAATGCTCGATGTGAGCGCTCAGGTTAAGCTCAGCAATCAGTTTTACTTCTGTTTCTTTAAACGGTGAGCCAACAACGCAGAGGGTAATATCCGGTTGAACGGAGGTAACTTTTGCGAAAGCGGCTAACAAGCCATCAAAGTTTTTATATCCTGCACGACCACCTACGTATAGAAAATATGGTCGAGAGGGGACAGGCTCAGAGCCATAAGACAGACTTATATCTATCTCAGAAGCTAAATACGTAATTGTTACTTTATCTTCCGGTAATGAATAGAGTTCCAACAAATCATTTTTGGTATTTTCTGAAATGCAGATAATTGCCTGTGCTGCCAATATAGCTTGTCGCTTTTTCTCAACTTCAAGACCTTTAGGGACGATGGGCTTGCCAAATAACTCATGAATCATGTCCCAAACTGTCAGGACAATGGGGTACTTACATCGCCTAAATTCTTGGTTAATGAGCAGAGAGTAATAAGTGGGATGAATGATATTGAAATTGTTAAATAAAGCAATAGTTTGAAAATATTTTTGTTCCAGCCAGTATGAAATAAACCCTGGTCGCAACCCAAATCTTTGATAGTAAAAAGTTTCTAAATTGGGGTGAGCGGGATAATTAATAGTTTGAGGTTGGCAGGTAGTTAGAGCCGGTTTAATATTTTCTGGCAATCTGCTAATCAAGTTAGCAAAATAACGATTAATTCCTCCTGCTGGTTGGTTTGCATATATTGCTCCATCGTAAAGAATACGCATTACCTATTTCCCTCTTTGATGCAAAAAAATGAGTAAAGTCTACCTGGAGAGTCGCAAGAACGAGATAAGCGATATCGATATAGACTTTCAACAGGATAAAATTTGGCTAGAACTGAGGCGGCTGCTTGTCCGAGTTTCTTTTCTATAACCTGAAACAACCACTGCTTAACTTGCATATTAGAAATTGGAAAGTGATTGATAACAGTATCAAAGGGAGCCAGACATTGAATGACTCTAAGACCTGACTGTTTGAGTGCTGAAATATAATCATTCAGGGGATAGGCATTTTCTCCACCATGTAATTTGTGTAGAAGATGACTCTCTAGAAAGACTTTAAGCTGTTGTTCGTCATTAACGACATGTTCTCTGGTTGCAAGGAAACAAGCTTGAGGTTTTAGAACTCTTGAACATTCGGCTAGTCCTTTATGTAAATCAGAGAAGTGGTGTAGCGCTTGACGTGCATAGACAACATCAAATGTAGAATCGGGGAAAGGCAGAGATTCTGCAACTGCATGGAAAGTTGTTATTGAACCATTACTTACGTTAGATGCTAGTCTTGCTGTCGCCTCTAATCCTACATCTTCGCTAAGGTCAGGGTCTACCGCAGAAACATCATGTCCTAGAGAAGCAAAGGCATAGGAAGCAATACCATTCCCACAACCAAGATCAAGAATTTTTAACTTTGTATGCAGTCTCAATAGTTTTACAATTTCAGAAAACTCTTCACTTGATGAAAAGCGATTAGCAGCAACCCAGTTATCTTCATCAAGATAACATAGCTTAACCAGTTCAGAATGCTCTGACTGCTCTCGCATCCATTTAACGGATTCTTCATAGGTATAGATAGACATTATTCACTCTCTGAATTTTAAATAGTTGATTGTTTAAATGAAAATTTGAGAATTATAGATCCATTTTTGATAATTTCAATTCAGACCAAGGCAAATCATAAATAACAACACCTATATTCTGATGTTGTTTATATTTTGCCAATTTAGTTCCTGTTTCAAGTATTGAAAATTGGATTACGTATTCATGAATATCTAGTATTTCTATCATGGGTTCGTGAGCAGCTATCGTTACCAAATAAGCACCTGGCATTAGAAACATTGCAGGAAACTTGATGGTAGTCTTATAAATGCCAATACTTCTTAAGCCCAAACTTTCTGGTGAGCAGTCAGATTGACAGGTAGTAAGTACTGGTCTTCCATCATTTGTGTAGATCCGAACTGATAACTCTATATTCTTGAGAGTTTTTTTAAATTCATATTCTAAATCTAAGTAGAAAGGATGACGAACATCAAGTTCAGTAGAACCAACCCCCTCTTGATCGACAATAGATATTTTATGAAAAAACATTTTTTTGTTATTGATATTTGTTTTTTCTTTACCTCTTAACTGTAAAGTACTAGAATTAATATCTCCAAATGTTAGATATTTTGAAACAACAGAGTTGACATTTCCTATATGCTCAATCTGACCAAAGCTAAGGTGAATAGCTCGCGTACATAGTTGCGTTATTGTACCCATATTATGGCTTACGAACAAAACTGTTCTGCCTTCTTTTCCAACTTCCTCCATCTTTCCCAAACACTTCTTCTGAAACTGAACATCCCCCACCGCCAGCACTTCATCCACCACCAAAATCTCCGGTTCCAAATGCGCCGCCACCGCAAACGCCAACCGTACATACATCCCTGACGAATACCGCTTCACCGGCGTATCCAAAAACTTCTCCACCTCAGCAAAAGCGACAATCTCATCAAACTTCCGCTTAATCTCCGCCTTACTCATCCCCAGAATTGCACCATTGAGATAAATATTTTCCCGTCCCGTCAACTCCGGATGAAACCCCGTTCCTACTTCCAATAAACTCGCCACTCTACCCTTAATCCGGATACTTCCCTGAGTCGGTTCCGTAATCCGACTCAAAATCTTCAACAGCGTTGATTTCCCCGCCCCATTGCGCCCAATAATTCCAACCCTATCCCCCTGCTGAATCTCAAACGACACATCCTTAAGCGCCCAAAACTCCTCAACCGTCGGGTCAGACTCCCCCTTCCCCAGAGGCTTCAGCAACCTGCGCCCCACAGACTTCGCCCCATTCGCAATAACATCCCGCAGCGCCGTATACCGTTCCTGCTTCTGGTGACCGATAACGTACTTCTTCCCTAAATTTTCGACCCGAATTATCGTATTAGACATGCTGCAAAAAAGCTGTTATCTATAGATGCAAGGCTTTGCTAATTTATCCGGAAAAATACAAAAACAGACTATTTATTTAAATAACTGAATTCTTTAAAATTAAAAATATCACGCTAATCAAGACTTGACTAAATCACATCCGCAAACGTGCGTTCTACCTTTCGGAAATACCAAATCCCACTGGCAAACAACAGCGCCACTAAACCCAGCGACAACGTAAACCCTGGCAAATACAGCTTTGACTCACCCCCTAAAATTGCCCAGCGGAAGCCATCAATCACCCCCACCATTGGGTTGAGCGAATAAATAAACCGCCACTCTTCTGGCACCAAACTGCTACTAAATCCTACTGGGGAAATATATAAGCCAAACTGCACGATAAACGGCACGATGTAGCGAAAATCCCGATATTTCACATTCAGTGATGCTAACCACAACCCCACTCCCATCGACGCCATAAACGCAATACCAATAAACAGCGGTAGCGTGATAATCCGCCAACTCGGTACGAAATCATACCACGCCATCAACCCCAACAAAATCATCCCCGAAATCATAAAATCGACGAAACTGACGATTACTGCACTTGTCGGCACAATTAAGCGGGGAAAATACACCTTAGAAATTAAATTGGCATTAGTAATCAAACTATTACTGCACTCAGAAAGGGAGTTGGCAAAAAACTGCCAGGGTAACATCGCTGCAAATACCAAAATCGGATAGGGCGCACCTGCTTCCGATGGCAACTTGGCAATCTTGCCAAACACCACCGTAAACACTACCATCGTCAGAAATGGTCGAATCAGCGCCCAAGCGATGCCAATAATTGTCTGCTTATAGCGCACCAGAATATCCCGCCACGCTAAAAAGTAAAACAACTCCCGATAGCGCCACAGGTCTTTCCAATATTGCCGTTCGGTGCGACCCGCTTCAATGACTAACTCTGTTGGTTGAACCATGGCGATAAAAGTGCTGAATGTGTTCCATGGATTACAGCGATCTGTTGCTAAACTCCGTAAACCTATTCATATCTTGTTGACTCGATCCGGATAAAATTACTCAAGTAAACCCCTTTTTGCCATGGCGAGGAGGAAGTCGCAGCTACACAAATGTATGCGAAGCCTTGCCGAAGGGTAGTCCGCCTGCGCGGACTAGATTATAAAGGGGGTGGCTAACCCACATTTGGTAGGATGACTGTTTAGGCGATATTATCCTAGTGCAAGAAGGCAGAAGGCAGGAGGCAGAAGGCAGAAGGGCAGAAAGCTTATACCATAAGATGAGAGCACCTTTTTTAACTGGAGAGTTACTTCCGCCGCGCTGGTCTAGCTGTAATTCGACTGGTCAACAGCGATCGCGCCTACTCAATCTCAGCATCAGTTGCCCCGATACGTTTAGCTACTTTGTCGGGACGATGGCAAAACTAGAGTAGAGACACGATATGTCATGTCTCTATCGATGAATAGGATTGAATCTAGGGTTTATAGTTGACGATACAAGCGTTTATGGCGCTAAAGCGCAACTACAAACCTACAGCGAGCTCACGCCATCACCATACCACCATCGACGTTGAACACTTGCCCGGTAATATAAGCGGCGGCTGGATCAGCGGCTAAAAACCGCACCATGCCCGCAATTTCCTCTGGCTTCCCATAGCGACCTAGAGGAATATATTTGATGATATCCTCCGATTTAATCTCTTTGGTCATATCGGTTTCAATAAATCCGGGTGCCACAGCATTCACGGTAATCCCGCGAGGCGCGACTTCCTTCGCCACGGTTTTGGTAAACCCAATCACTCCGGCTTTGGCGGCGCTATAATTTGCCTGACCTGGATTGCCCATTTGTCCAGCAACGGAGGCAATATTAATAATTCGACCCGATTTTTGCTTGAGCATGATTTTACTGGCTGCCCGCGTGCATAAAAAGACTCCGGTCAGATTCAGGTCAATCACCGCCTGCCAATCATCGGGTTTCATCCGCATCAAGAGGGTGTCGCGGGTAATGCCAGCATTATTCACCAGTACGTCTAAGCGACCAAATTTGTCTTTGGTTTCCTTGATCAGAGTCTCCACCTCTTCCAGTTTGGAGACATCTGCTTGAAGCGCGATCGCCTCTCCCCCGGCTTCGGTAATTTTGGCGACAACCTGATCAGCCGCGCCACTGGAACTGGCATAGTTAACCACCACCTTTGCGCTCTCTGCGGCTAATGCCAATGCTACAGCACGACCAATTCCCCGTGACGCCCCGGTGACAATCGCCACGCGATCGCTAAGTTGGGCAGATGTCTGTGATGCTTCCATAAACAATACCTCTATCTATTCGCTGAAGTCAGCTCTTAGCATTTTGCACTAGAATCGAGCCAAACCACTAATCACCGTGATGTTTTGTTATGGCAGTTAAAAAACAGTTTGCCAGTTTTCAGGAACTCCTTTCTGGATCGGATGTACCCGTGTTGGTCGATTTTTACGCGACCTGGTGTGGTCCATGTCAGATGATCGCACCAACCCTCGAGCAAGTCGGTCTTCAGCTCAAGGGTAAGTTACAAGTAGTCAAAATTGATACAGACAAATATCCCCAGATTGCGTCTGAGCATCATATTGAAGCTCTGCCGACCTTGGTTCTGTTTAAGGATGGCAAAGCGGTAGAACGGATTGAGGGAGTTGTCTCCGACAAGCAGCTTATGGAACGACTACAACCTTTACTGTAAATGTTAAGAGGGATCAAGACTGCGATCCCTCTATGCTCATGATTCCTATCTCCGGATTGAGGTCAAGATGCTGTCGTCGATTCTGGGGAATCACTGGGCGGAGTCGTGGCTTTATTCTTTTTCTCCTGTTCCCGTTGCTCCCGTTTTTTGCGATCGGCTTTAATCGCATCTTCCAGGACAATCTGGGCTTGAGCCATTTTTTCCAGGTTGCTGCGATACAACTCCAAGTCTTTCTGGAGTTTCTCTTGGGGAAGATGCAAAGTGTCACCGATTCGCTGGAGCATTTCCATCGACTGTTTCGCGTCTTGAACTAGCTCCGGTTCTGCCTGTTCCAGAAGGGTATACAAGCCAATGGCAAACAGGCGAGAGTATTTGAACTTGGGATTATCTGCGATCGCGGCAACCGTGGTATGAATATCCTCAGCACCCTCTAGGGGTGTTGGTGAACCAAACCAGTCAACCAGTTCTTGCCCCGATAAACGCCCGACTGCGGCTTTGAGTTTTTCAGCATCATCCTGATACTGTTGCGGATTACCTCCCACCGCCTGACAAAGGGCGTTAAAAATGGATTCTTTATCCCGTTCCGGTCGATAGCCTTGCATGAAGCGGTTAAAGGAGGCGACCACACCTAAAGCATAGATGGGATCATACTTAAAATCCACATTGACCGCCAGCAAATGCATCTCGACCATCAATTCTTCTACCACCCGTCGGTAAATCGAGTTGATTGGACGGGTGTGATAGTTATAAAAATCTCGTTTTGTATCCGAGACGGTGCGAACGTTACTCACAGAGCAAAATATAAAGGATATTTTTTACCATTGTCTCGCTTGAGTTTCACCCTAGGGGATAGAATCTCAATCGAGTCATTCCTTCCATCTTACCAGTTTATTTCCACCAGCCCACTTAGTATAATGTTTCTTGGCTTGACCTAACTCAATGTAGTCTGTTAATGTTAATCCTCGACTCATGACTCTACCGCCAGAACTGATTACCCTGGCAAGCTATATGGCTGGTAAATTTGACAACCAACAACAGGCGTTGGCTGAACCAGTCTGGTATGTTCACTTACACCTCTGGCAACGACCCATTCCCTTATTTAGCGACGATAGCCTCACCCTCTTTGCCGAACAAGCGCCAATTACTAACCTCGATCGCCCCTACCGTCAACGGATTTTGCGGCTGTATCAAAGTGACCAACTACAGGTACAGTATTATCAGATAAACAAGCCAGACATCGTTCGCGGTGCAGGTTGCCATCCCGAATTATTGCAGCAGCTTAGCCGCGAAGATATTACAGTCTTACCCGATTGCCGTCTGAACGTGCAGATGCACCAAATCGGTTTGAATCATTATGAATTTACCACTACTTCAGCCAGCGATCGCCCTTGTCGCTTTAGTTATCAGGGCAATAATTACCAAGTCTCTCTCGGCTTTGAAGTAACAGCCGATGAATTTCGCAGCTACGATAAAGGCATCGACCCTAGTACCGGAAAAGCCACTTGGGGAGCCTTACTCGGTCCATTTCGATTTACCAAACGCCAAGACTTCGCTGGGGAACTGCTAATTTAAGCTGGGAACTATTCTCCTGTACAGGTTGTTTGGGAGTGAACGACCTACATCAAAACTTGGGTATGAACCCCTTGGTTCAGGTTGCCATACTCCGGGGTACACCTTCCAAAGCTTCTTGCTCGGTTTCAAAAATTTCAAACACGGAATCCATCATCGTAACTTCAAACACCAGTTTGGCTTCGGGATGGACATTACAGATGCGAAAGCTACCTTTAACCTTATCCGCATCGCGCATTCCCGCGACTAGAGAGGTTAAACCGGAACTGTCAATGAAGTTAACCTGACTGAGATTAACCACCACATGGCGGCTAAGTTTGGAAATGCATTCTTGTAATTTCAGGCGAAATTGCCAGGCTGTGGTAATGTCCAAACGTCCAATGGGCGCCAAAACAATAACTGTTGTACCATCTTTGGTCGTGTGTGTTTTTTGATCAATATGAATCATATAAAGACCTCCTTGAGCAGCAGTAGCTCCCCTTGACATCACAAGAGGAGCCATACAGGGTTTGGGTATCAATTCCGTTACTTAGGCGTTGGGTGAATTGTTGAAACAACAAGTAACTTAATTGGGCAACCTACGCTACTTATCCATTACAGAAGACTTACCCAAAGTTCCCTAAAACTGGACATCCTTGGGAGTACGGGCTTGGTTACAAGCCCCGACGGTTCCTGCTTCATCCTAGCCATGATGGCACTTAACACCTCGGCTACGCTCGGTATTGACCCTGAGCGAAGTCCAAGGGTCAACCAGTCCACAGGCTTAACATCGGGTGTAACTTACCCTAGAAAGATTGCCATGTTTGATTTTTACATTAGCAATCTCTTCTGTATTGTACATACTCCCCAATGAGGTCAGGACAAAGAGGAGGCTATTTTTCTGCCAAATTTTGGTAAAGATGGCTATCAATGGGCAAGGATTGGGTTACCGTTTCTCACGCCCCTAGTTCAATGCCCATAGTTGGCTTAGGTTCAATGGCACTCAATACTATTCGGTTTAGGTTGAAGGAGTCCAGTTTGCCCAGTCTTGAGGTTTGAGGAAGGTGTCATACAGTTCAGCCTCTGGTGTATTGGGTTCGGGTTGGTAACCATATTCCCAGCGCACCAAGGGAGGAAGAGACATGAGAATCGATTCGGTGCGTCCGTTGGTTTGCAAGCCAAAGATCGTTCCTCGGTCATACACCAAGTTAAACTCGACATATCGACCCCGACGATAGAGCTGGAAATTACGTTCGCGATCGCCATAATCCATTCCCCGCCGCCGCTCGACAATTGGCACATACGCTGGCAAGAACGAATGACCGCACTCCTGCACCCAGGCAAACAGTTGTTCCCAGGTTCGGGGTTCTACCGCCCCCAGTTCCTGGCTGTAGATGGCGGCTGGTTTTTCCGGGTGAGGACCTTTATACAATTCCCCGGTTCCGTCTTGATAATCAAAAAATAGTCCGCCAACGCCTCGTGTTTCTTGACGGTGTTTGAGATAGAAATATTCATCACACCAGCGCTTGAATACGGGATAGTATTCAGCGTGATGCTTGTCGCAGGCGGCTTTTAGGGTTTTATGGAAATGAGCTGCATCTTCGCCAAAGGGATAGTAGGGCGTTAAATCGGCTCCGCCACCAAACCACCACACCGGTCCTGCCTCAAAGTAACGATAATTTAAGTGAACTGTGGGGATATAGGGACTGCGCGGATGCAGCACCATGGACGTACCCGTGGCATAGAAGCCATGACCTGCGGCTTCGGGACGTTGGGTTAAAATCGAGGGCGGAAGTTGAGTCCCCCAAACTTCAGAAAAATTAACACCCCCCTGTTCAAAGACAGCGCCATCCCGAATTACCCGAGAACGACCCCCGCCTCCTTCTTCTCGCTGCCAAGAATCTTCCTGGAACTGACCTGCACCATCAAGCTGTGCCAAGGACTCACAAATAGTGTCTTGGATCTGCTGCATGAATTGCTTCACTCTATCCCTAGAGTCAGTGGCAGGTAAGGAACGATTAGGGTTGGTGGTCGGTGTCTGAGCTGTGGTCATAATTTCAATAGTAAATACAGTATTACCTAAGCCTGAAACCTGAAGGCTACGGTTAGGCATTTTAAGGGTTCCAGGCTCTATTTTAAAGGGTTATGGTGTCAACTATGGCAACTAATTGCTAAGTAGTCGGACAAAGCTCAGCTCCCTACCCCCACCGCCAAACTTATTCAGCAGACCCTACTTAGTCGTTGGGTGCGATCGCCAATAGGGTCGATGGCGTAGCAATACCGTGTCTTGCCGAATTAAGGTGACATCCTCCCACACCAAATTGGAAATTATGGTGCGTTGCTCCCCCAAATCACTTTGAGGATTTCCTGGTTACTCCCTTTCGGGATTGCGCCACTTGCCTAGATTGGTTTTCACCAACCCCCGGTAGATCGACTGCACAGGCAGTTTCCTTATCCGCAAGTCCTGCGGAGTTAATTTGCTCTATTCCTCGGTTTCTGATTACCTGACCGTTGGCAACATCCCTATCGGTTTTGTAGCCGCAGTGAGGGCAATCATGTACCCGAACACTTAGGTCTTTTTTGACTTCACCTTTACATTCAGGACACTCCTGAGAAGTACCCCTGGCATCAACAACACCAAAAAACTTTCCACGCTTCCAACACACATATTGGGTAATGGTACGAAATTGACCAAACCGCGCATCAAGCATCTGCTTACCCAACATCCCTTTGGCGCTAACTCTATAGTCTAAATCTTCCATGAAAACCATATCGCCAGCATCACAAAGGGCGTGAGCGCTTTTGAAGTGAAAGTCTTTCCTGATGTTGTCAATGTAGTGGTGAAGTCGAGCAACCTTGAGCCGTTGTTTCTCGTAATTGTTTGACCGTTTCTGTTTTCTAGACAGCCTGCGTTGCAGCAATCTCAGCTTGCTTTGTAGTGCCTTAAAAAACTTAGGCGGCTTGACAACAACGCCATCGCTGGTCGCCAAAAATTTCTCTAGTCCCACATCTACCCCAATTGGGTGTCCATAAGGCTTGGGGTCGGGGACACTAACATTGCACTGAATGTTGATACATGCATACCATTTATCAGCTTTGCGTATAATTCGCACCTGTTTGACCGTAAAGCCAGATGGAATAGGGCGGTGCAGGTTGATTGGGATTGTCCCCAGTTTTGGCAGTTTGATATGGAGGTTCGTTACTGGATTCTCCTTGAACTGAGGGAATAGCAACGACTTCAACTGCCCAACCTTCTTAAACCTAGGAAAGCCAAACCCGCGAGACCTAAAATAGTCCCAGCCTTTATGGAGTTGCTTTATCGTCTGCTGAAGCACTTGAGAGGGAACTTCCTTTAACTTGGGGAATTCCTTCTTAGCTTTCGGCAAATTGTTAAGCTGCCTCACTTCACCGGGATATGGGGTTTCTGCTGGGATGATGTACTCATGCACCAGGGAACATCTATCAATCAAACATTTGCGACTATTGCACCAATCCTTTATCTCCCCCAGTGCATAGTTGTAAGCACGGCGGCAAATTTCCATCCACTCAATCAATCGTTGTTCAGTGGCGGCATCTGGATAGATTCGGTAACGATAGTTAAATGTCAGCATACCCATACTATACAGCATTTACCAGTCAACTGTGTAGCTTTAAATGTCAATTTAGGGTAACATTGAGTTGCCTAAATTGACCTTGGGGAGTCGTGTTCGAGAGCGCTGAATCTTATGTTACAGCGTGGGTCTTACGACTCCCCAAACCCCTGCTAAGATAAACAATGCTGAAGCGTCGCGATAGGAGGCGTGTTGTGATTCTAAATTTTTCCTTTAAGCTAGTCGCCGGTCAAGAGGGGCTTTGGTGCAAATTTTCCCTCTTTCGGACTTATCGCGCCCTCAGTAATGCTCCGGTGGATGTTCTGTGGCAAAAATTAATCAATTTGGCAGATGTCTCCTGGAATCCTTTGCTCTGTAGTACAAATGCACCGAGAGGGTTAATCCCGAAACCGGGTTTGATTTACCAGGTGGTAACGCGCCTGATTCCCATTCCGGTGCGAGTGTTTGTGGAACGGGTATTGCCGGGTGAATTAATTAGCGTCCGGATGCTGGCAATTCCAGGGGTGGAAAATCGAGTGACATATCGGGTGGAGTCAGGCTTGTGCGGAACCTATGTGTCCTTTTCGGTGACAATGCGGGGATGGCTATCTCCCTTACTATGGTGGTTTATTCGCCCCTATGCTGCCCGTGTCGCGGCTGAATTAGCTCAAGCGGCGGAACAGGGAGTGGTGGTTTAGAGGGAGCAATGTAGAGACGTGCCATGGCACGTCTGGAAGCTGGGGAACGAACAAAGGACGAATGACAAATGACGAATGAGCAATGCCTCGTAACCTATTAAGATTGATGAAGATGTTTGTCCCAGCACGTTGTCACCCTAGGAATTTGTCCTGATTATGGTTGATACCCATTCAGTTTTAGACGTACTACGCCCTGTGCAAGACCCTGAACTCCAAAAGAGTTTGGTGGAATTAAATATGATCCGCAACGTTAAAATCGATGGCGGGACGGTTAGCTTTACCCTGGTGTTAACTACACCAGCCTGTCCGTTGCGAGAGTTTATTGTCGAGGATTGCCAAAAGGCGGTGAAGCAGCTTCCGGATATAGAAGAGGTTGTGGTGGATGTGACAGCCGAGACACCGCAGCAGCAATCGTTACCCGATCGCCAAGGGATTGATGGCGTGAAAAATCTGGTCGCGATTTCCAGTGGTAAGGGCGGTGTAGGTAAAAGTACTGTGGCGGTGAATGTGGCAGTTGCCCTCGCCCAGACGGGAGCGAAAGTGGGTCTGATTGATGCCGATATCTACGGACCCAATACCGCCGCGATGCTCGGATTAGCGGATGCCAAGGTGATGGTGCAACAGAGTCCTCAGGGAGAGGTACTCGAACCCGCTTTTAACCACGGCATTAAATTGGTGTCGATGGCATTTCTGATTGACCCCGATCAGCCCGTGATTTGGCGCGGACCGATGTTAAATGGGATCATTCGCCAGTTTCTATACCAGGTGAATTGGGGAGAGTTAGATTATCTGATTGTAGATATGCCACCGGGAACCGGGGATGCTCAGTTGACCTTAGCCCAAGCTGTACCTATGGCTGGGGCGATCATTGTGACAACACCACAAAATGTAGCTCTGTTGGATTCCCGTCGCGGTTTGAAGATGTTCCAGCAATTGGGGGTTCCGGTATTGGGCATTGTGGAAAACATGAGTTATTTTATTCCACCGGATCTGCCCGATCGCCAGTATGATCTATTTGGTTCAGGAGGTGGTGAAAAAACCTCTCAGGAATTGGGGATACCCTTACTGGGGTGTATTCCCCTAGAAATTAACCTGCGACAAGGGGGCGATCGCGGCTTACCCATTGTCGTGGCTGAACCCGAGTCCGCATCAGCCCAAGCGCTGAGTGCGATCGCCAAGGCGATTGCGGCAAAAGTATCGGTTGCTGCCCTTAGCCCCAACTGATACTGGTTATGGCAGCTACCTTGGCAGGTAAGGACTGTTCTTACTGTTCCCTCCGGGGATCAAGTGATGTCCTTTCCCTACCCCGTAGTGCTATAAACATGTAATGCCTTCTTCCCTATTCCCCCCTCTATTCGTCCCTCTTTTCAGCTAGCCTAGTGCAGCGCGGCTTCAAATACTAACCAGTTAACAAGCTGCTTAAAAGCAGCTACATTATGTTCCTTATAGCCTTCTGCCCTGGAGCCTTCGGACTTCTGCCTTCTTGTACTAGGACTTGGTCAGGAATTGTCCAGCATCTTGTTCAGAAATTCCTGACCAGTACATCTTAAGAGCGCTAATTGCTAGAAACGTCAATCGCTAATCCAACGATTATGTTCCAAAAGTCATTAACCCGTACCCAAATGCGCTGGCTGATGTTCCTCAGCCAATGGCGGGAATTAGACTGGCAGCTATTATTTGTCACAATTGGTCTCACCTTCCTGGGTGGGATGATGATTCGCAGCGCCGAAATGAATGAAGGGCTAACCGATTGGTGGTGGCATTGGATCATTGGGGGTATTGGTTTAGTTATCTGTCTAATCATTTCGCGATCGCGCTACGAAAGCTTACTCCAATGGCATTGGATGATTTATGGGGTGACGAATATCGCGTTATTTGCGGTAATGATTATGGGGACGACGGCGAATGGCGCACAACGGTGGTTGAATATCCTAGGCTTTCACGTTCAACCCTCGGAATTTGCCAAAATTGGTTTGATTATTACCCTCGCCGCGATCCTCCACTGGAAACCGGCTTCAACGTTGAATGCAGTATTTCGCGTCTTAGCCATTGCCGCAGTTCCCTGGATCTTTGTATTTTTAGAGCCAAACTTGGGTACCTCGTTGGTGTTTGGTGCGATTACCATGGGGATGCTTTATTGGGGAAATGCGAATCCAGGATGGCTCATCCTACTCGTGTCTCCCATTGTTTCGGCGATCATCTTCAATGTGTATTTGCCCGCCTGGTTTGTCTGGGTAATTGCGATGGCGTTAATTGGTTGGCGTACCTTACCCTGGTCTTTCTTTGGGGGAATTGGGGCTTTGGTTGTCAACGTGATTTCGGGGGGATTAGGAAATCTGTTGTGGGGCTTGCTCCAAGATTATCAAAAAGACCGATTGATTCTTTTCTTAGATCCGGATAAAGATCCTTTAGGCGGCGGCTATCACTTGATTCAGTCTCGAATTGCCATTGGCGCAGGTCAACTGACGGGACGAGGACTGTATCAGGGAACACAAACCCAACTCCACTTTATTCCGGAACAGCATACCGACTTTATCTTTTCTGCTATTGGTGAAGAACTCGGCTTTATTGGCTGCTTGTGCGTCCTATTTACCTTTTGGCTATTGTGTTTACGCTTAGTGATGATTGCCCAAAATGCTAAGGATAACTTTGGCTCACTCTTGGCAATTGGTGTATTATCGATGATTGTGTTTCAAACCGTGGTTAACATCGGCATGAATATCGGTTTAGCGCCGATTACCGGAATTCCACTACCGTTGTTAAGTTATGGGCGATCGGCATTACTGGCAAACTTTCTGGCAATTGGATTAGTGGAATCAGTTGCCAATCACCGACACCGATTGAAGTTTTAGTTATTCGTCATTCGTCATTTGTCCTTTGGGCTATCGGTCTAAGGTGGGACATTTTGGTTAGGAAAGGAAATAGGGAACAGGGAATAGGGAATAGGGAATAGGGAATAGGGAATAGGGAATAGGGAATAGGGAACAAATTTGTCCCGGCTGGGGTGGGTAGCCATCCTTTGTCATAAATTAGCTGAATGATACGTCAGCGCATTATAGTAAGCTAAGAGATAGAGATTTAGGGGTAAAAAACGATGATTCTTCCTGGCTCAATGGTTCGCGTTATCAACGGCGACGACACTTACTACAAATTTGAAGGGATAGTTCAGCGCATCGGTGATGGGAAAGCGGGTGTGCTGTTTGAAGGCGGCAATTGGGATAAAATTGTCACCTTTAATTTATCGGAACTTGAAGAGGTGAAACCTAAAGGCAAAAAATAAAAAGAACCTGCAACCTTTGACCAGTTATAGTAGGCGAAAATGATTCGTGAACAAGAATAGATGTGTGTTAGTTAAAGTTGGAAATCAAAAATGACAGTTTTTCTTTCCTATCTTTCCTGTACCATCCTATTTTAGGTTCACGTTTCATTAAATTTATCTCTATCAGAAATCAAGAAAAAATGACTAATATAGCCATATATATTCTAACGGTTAGCAAAGTATAAATAATAAATGACAAATGACGAATGACAAAGGACTAAAACATGCGCCTTCCTTTACCCCAATTTACGGCTGGAGAACGTCCTGATAATCACATTGCCGAAGTCATTGAAACGGCAACCACAGAATTCCTGGCACAATGCTTAGAGCCAGAAGATTTGAGCTTTCCCGTAATGCCCCCCTTCGGCAGTTGGGTCAAATCCGTTGATGAAGAATCGGGCAATCAGGTGATGGCAGTCGTTTATCATGCCACAACTAGCCCAATTGATTCAGTTCACCGCGCTGTCGCATTAGGATTATCACTGGCAGAATTGCGGGAGCAACAACCGCAGATTTTCGCCATGCTCAAAACCGAGTTTCGGGCGGCGATTGTCGGGTTTATACCGCCCGGTGAGGGACATAATGGGGATCAGCCTCCTAGAGGAGGCGCCTATCAATATTTGCCTCCTCGTCCGCCGCAAATTCATCAAGCTGTCTATCAATGTCAGCCCGACGAGATTATTTACTTTAGTGAGCAGTTGGATTTTTTACGAACCCTTCTGCTTGTGAGTGGAGCGCCAGTGGAAGCGTTAACGGCGGCGGCGATCCGACAAGTCTATCAAATCCGTAAAGGCGATCGCGACTGGTTAGTTCAAGCAGGGCGAACCCTGAGTGTTTTACTCAAGGATGATTATGATCGTTTGCGGTATATTTTGAGTCAACTGCACTGGTGAGTTTAGCTAGTGCAAGAAGGCAGAAATAACTGAACAGCTACTATCTCCCCCAGCTCCCCCAGCTCCCTCAGCTCCCCCAGCTTCATCGTATTTACGAAGCTGCTCAAGTATTTCCGCAGCGCTGCACTAGGGTCTGCTGAATAAATCTTGCGGTGGGGGGTAGGGAACCGACAACAGGCAACCGTTTTAACCCCCAGTAATCGGGAATAAGCTAAACCAATTCATTAACCGGGAAGCGATCCAATAACTGAATCGCTCGAATAGCATTCCGTTTTAAGACATCCGACAGGAATGGCACATGAGGAATTTGAGAGAGAAAATCGACCGTGCGGCGTAACAATCGCACAATATCCCCTTCATCTAAACTGGTATCCTCACAAAGTTCTGTCCATTCCACACCCAACGCCCACTGCTCAACTAAGCCAATTAAATCCCGTTCCAACCAAATCGCCAGAGCCACCTGATAGCGACGTTGGACTTGAAACAACTGACGACGAGTTTGTTTTAAACTATCCAATGCTGCCAATACAGGTTCTGAGGGAGGACAATTTGTCCAGCTATCCGGACGCGGAGTTTCTGTAACCAAAGCGCAGGCGGCGGCGGCTAAGTGATGCGGATCTAAGGAATCAAACCCACCAGACATCAACGCTAACCCCAGCCACAGTTCGTTATCCCCACGAATCGCTGCTGCTGCTTTGCCCAAGGGTGTCGGTTTAACATCCTCCAGACACCCAAATTCCCTTAAAATCTCGATCAGATTGAGAAATTCTTGCCAGTGCTGGGCTTGATTTTCTCGGTACAGGGTTTGACGCTGGTTGATTTCCTCTTGCAGGGCTAAACGGCGTTTATGACGCTTAATCAGTTGAGACGGATTCCCCCACTGTCGCACCAGATGATCTTCGAGTTGGGCTTTTACTGCATCCATCCGATGCTGCTGTGCTTCAACTTCAGGTGCAACCATCGGTTCTATATCAGTGGGAATTTGAGCCGCGATCGCTTCCGTGTCTGGTGTCCCCCGTCTGGTTTGACCGGGCTTGAGTGTGAGTTCAGCAGGTGGGTTAAGCTCACTTAAATCAATCATCTCTAACCAGCCATGCACCCCAACCAAATCGGCGGTTGTGGCTATATACCAGCGATTATCGGCACTTAAACAGACTAAATAGGGGGATTGTCCCCGCCCTTTTTCCTTCGCCACCAAGATTGCCGGGATCGGTTCGGGAACGGGAATATACTTGCCCTTGAGGGAAAGCAGTGTACCCAAGGGGGCTTCGGGGATAATTTGAGCAATTTCTGCTACTTGTGCGGCTTGGGCTTGCCGTTGTAGGGTTTTGAGTAATCGCCGTTCTTCTTTCAGTCGTTCCTTGAGTTTTTCGTAGCGTCCTAGGGCATTGAGGTCAACGGGGGCGAGTTGAATATCTAATTTTGCTAGTTCTGTGGTTAAGTCCGTAATCGCTTGTTGCTGGGGTTTAAGATATAGAGTCGCCAGATATTGGGCAAAACTGCGTTCCACCAACTCCTTGGCTTCCGGAAGGGTGTGGGTTTGGAGTAAGTTCAGCACCATCCCGTAGTTGGGCGTAAACTGACTGACTAAGGGGTCAGCCTGACTGGTGGCGAGGTACGCTGCTTCCTTTGCTCCTTCAAAGGGTGTCTGTAATGTGACCACATAACCCGTGGCGTCCATCCCCCGTCGTCCGGCTCGACCTGCCATTTGCAGAAATTCCGAGGGTGTCAGCAGTCGGTGTCCGCGATCAGTACGTTTGGAGAGGGTGGAAATTACGGTGGTACGAGCCGGCATATTAATTCCCGCCGCTAGGGTTTCCGTGGCAAACACCACCTTAACCAACCCTAATTGGAACAGTTCTTCCACAAACCCCTTCCAAGCCGGTAAAATCCCCGCATGATGGGCAGCAATGCCCCGATAGAGGGGAGCGACTTGCCCTGCCCGACCTGCTTCTGGATTCCGGCGCAAAAATTCATCAATGTGCTGTTTTAATGCAGCTGCTTCTTTGGCATTCACTAGGGACAACTCTCCCAACTCCTCCACCGAGCGATCGCAACCGCGACGAGAGAAAATAAAATAAATCGCGGGTAACATATCTCGTTTTTGAAGTTGCGCCAGCACAAAGGCATTACTGGGACTTTCAGGGCGTCCTCCCCGTCCTCTCCCTTTCTTGCGTTTCGGTTTGAGGCGAGGATTTAACTTCGTTTGGCTGGAGTCTAGCAAGGGAAAAATGCCCTTGGGGTTGGCAAAGCTGAATTGTAAGGGCACCGGTCGAAAGTCGGAATAAATGCGCTCGGTTGCTCCATGAACCAAGTTTAACCAGTCCGTTAACTGATCGGAATTCGCCACTGTAGCGGATAGGGCAACGAGTTGAATTTCTGGGGGACAATAAATAATCGACTCCTCCCAAACTGTACCCCGTTGTCGGTCATTCATATAGTGGCACTCATCCAAAACCACCGCTTCCACGCCTTCTAGGGACGTACCAATTTCCCCAATCGGTGTGCCGTACAGCATATTGCGGAAGATTTCCGTGGTCATCACCAAGATTGGCGCATCCCGATTGATGGAAACATCGCCCGTAACCAGACCCACATTGTCCGCACCAAACGTAGCCCGAAAATCGCGCAGCTTTTGGTTGGAGAGGGCTTTCAAGGGAGTGGTATAAAAAACTCGCCCTCCTCTTGACAAAGCGCGGTAAATCGCGTATTCCCCAATCAAGGTTTTTCCAGAACCGGTCGGGGCACAGACAACAACTGAACGATTCGCATTCAGCGCCGCGATCGCTTGGAGCTGAAATTGATCCAGAGGAAACGGAAACAGGTTTTTGGGGTCAAGGTCTATCTTTGGGGTCGAAACGTTCACACGAGGTCTTTCCAAATAGGTCACGACAGCGGGATTGGGCGAAAAACACTGTACCCCACAGGGTTCAGTGTGCAGTAGTTCTATTTTGACATCCTCTTTAGTAGATTCCCCAGATCGGCATACCAATACTGCTGTGATATAGCGCTAAGTAGGTGGACTTTCATTAAGGTTAACGGTTGAGATTAGGAAACAGGGAATAGGGAACAGGGAACAGGGAACAGTCAAGAATCTCCTTTCCCTGCCAAGGTAGCCGCTATAGCTGCTATAACTTCTAAATCGAATTTTTTCTGCCCCAGCTTCCCCAGCTTCCCCATCTCCCCCAGCTCTCCCATCTGCCTCATCTCCCTCATCTCCCTCATCTCCCTCATCTCCCTCAACTCCCCAAGCCCCCCCCCATCCTCCTCCCAATTTTACGGATTGTCCTGATGTGCGCCCTAATGATTGGAAAAAAGGCTGTAGCAACAAGGACACGGAGATCTACAAGCGATGAGCA
>NZ_JAVJUO010000105.1:0-17015 GCF_040220555.1 Coleofasciculus sp. C1-SOL-03 | reverse complement strand
GGTGGTGATGGATTTCGGATGGACAGGGACATTAACGGCGCCCGTGGGATTTTCCTACGGGCTTTGGGAGATATCCCCTCTCTAAGAGCTTGTCTTTTAGAGTGCATTGTTAGCATAAGTTAGCAAAATTATATCGGAAAGAATAATAAGTCCAGAAGTTACGCTTGGCATCTAAATCACCATTCGTAGGGACACGATACTATCGTGCCCTATTATAGGTAACTTACCCACCGATAACGGCTCAACAAAACCCGCCCTTAATCTTTAGGGGCTTGATACAATAGCAGGTAAAAACCGTGTGAATGTCTGCTGGTCAAGGTAACTTAATGGTACAAACACCGACTAAAATTCTGACATTAGAAGAGTTTCTCGAACAGCCAGAAACCGAACCTGCGAGCGAGTATATTGACGGGAAAATTATCCAAAAACCAATATTTCAAGGAGAACACAGCGCCATTCAAACTGAGTTAGCCCCCGCCATTAACGCCGCCCTCAGATCAAAGCAGATTGCCCGGGCGTTTTCGGAACTTCGGTGTACATTTGGCGGACGCTCAATTGTACCTGATATTGCTGTGTTTACTTGGGAGAGGATTCCCCGACAGGAGAATGGTAGGGTAGCAAATGTGTTTGCGATCGCGCCTGACTGGACGATTGAAATTCTTTCCCCTGACCAAAGCCAGACAAAAGTTACTAAGACTATTCTGCACTGTTTGAAGTACGATAGCAAGATGGGATGGCTCATTGATCCAGAGGATCAGTCAGTCTTTGTTTATCGTTCAGATCGACCAACGGATGTTTTTGATAAACCAGAAATACTTTTACCCGTTCCAGAGTTTGCTAAAGATTTTACTCTGACTCTGGGAGAGTTATTTAATTGGCTTCTAGAGTGATGTGAGCAATAAGAGAAACTATTGCTTACCAGTCTTAGAGAAAGTCCGGAAACAGAAATGAATTAATTTGCTCGGACTCTTTCTCCAGCCGTGCTTTCGCCAGTTGATAGTAATCAGTTCGTTTTACTCAAAGGAAGTCCAGTCCGAAGCCACTCATGACGTAGCCATTGCTGCATCGGCAATTGATAAAAATCAAGATGTTGAAACAAGTTCAGCAATCATCTCTTCGGACATAGACTGCTTGAAATCTAAAATCTCAATCAGCACAAGCTGGTCATTAAGTGAGTAGTGAAAGATTATCTGTCCTTCATCTTCTGCATAGGCGATCGCATCCTCTGAAAGCTCAATCAAAAGTACATCTACATCTTTGCTGTATCTAATTTTTTTCATAACGGCTCCTTCTACCTGGATACAATGTAATCACTAAAATGAATGCCTCATAGTCTCGATAAACAACTCGTAACACTAAGTTTTCGTCTAATTTTCTTTGTGCTGTGATTTTTTCTCCTTCTCCTAATTCTCGTCTATCTGGAGACTGGATGGTGTCACTCACACAGTCCTGACGAATCACAATTCCTCGTTGACTTAACAAGTCAAGTTTAAACAAAGCATGGTCACTGAACCGGATTTCTTTTAACATAGCTCCAACCCAATGATTCCAATAACAAAATTTGCTAAAGATTTTACTCTGACTCTGGGAGAGTTGTTTGATTGGCTGCTGGAGTAATAGGTTAGGAGGCGGTGAAATTTCTGGGCAGGTTGGAGGCGCTGAAAGAGAGTAGTCATTGGGGTGTCTCTGGATTATCGTCTGAATCAGTGTCTTTTGGTGTCACGTCGAACATTATCTCGAAGGAAAGGGTAGGAATCAGGCGGCGGAGGATTTGCAGGTGTCCCTCGGCGTCACTTCGGCTGCGAAAGCGTCCGACGATGCGGGTGTGCATATTGGGTAGGGGGTTGATAATGCACCAGGGGAAAAGCTGTTGTTTATAAGCTCATGAGACTTTATTGGCAGTGAGGGTGGGTTGTTTGGCTAATGTGCGTTTAATGATGTTGAGGAGGGTTTGGTGCTGGGGTTCGTTGGTTTGGGGATGAAGTACCCAAGCGCTGATGGGGACGGGTTGGTAGGTTAGGAGGTAGCACTCCTCGGTGTTTCTACCCGTTCCTCTGTGATTGAGGGGGGTAATTGTCCAAGCGGCTTGTTTAGGGCGCTTGCGGGTGATGTAGCCCTGTTTTTTGAGGGCGGTTTTTAGGGCAGCAATGTCTGTGGCGACGCGATGAGCTTCGGTCGCTTTGGATTTTTTCATGGATATTTGATTAAGATGAGACACTAACTAGGGAAAGACCAGCCAGTTAAGCTGTAACTTGACGGAACCAGCTAAACCTACTGGTCTTTATATCCTGTTCACAACATGAACTTTAGCTCCGGTTACTTGTCCTTGTCAAGAGCTAAAGTTCATGAATTTTAGTTCCGCTATGACTGATTCAAACGAAGGGAAATCTCAATTAAGATTATTCAGAGAAGCTGCGGGACTTACCCGAGCTGAACTTGGAAACCGTATGGGAGTTTCTGAGCGCCAGATTTACGACTGGGAAAATGGGGTCAAACTGCCAAGAGTGGATCGGGCAGTTGCTTTGGCTCGCGAGCTAGGAGTTTCAATTCAGACTGTCTGTAGTGCTTTAGGTATAGATGTCACTGGTGTTCCTGACGGTAATGGTGATTAAAACATCTGATAGTTTGTGTGAACATGCCAGAAGAACAACGGCAAGAGCAAGAGTCTCCCCTGAAGCAGCGTAGAGATGAGTTGGGTCTAACTCAAAGGGATGTTGCTATGGCTGCTGATGTGTCTGTGCAGACAGTTAGCAACTGGGAGACAGGACGGTATAAGGAAGCTAAGTTAACTCTGCCGCAGGTAAAAGCACTCTGTCGAGTATTGTACTGGACTATCGATGACTTACCTGATGATTTGGCATCACCGCGATCGCATTCTGAGGGCGATTAGGTCAGCGATGAACATTCTCAATATTCTTTAAAAGTTCTCCATGAGAATTTCACTAAAGTAATGAATAAACTCCTCTAGGATTTCCCTGGAATTGATATACACTTTCCGAGTATTTTGAAATTGAACTTCGACAAAGTAAGCAATGGGATTGGGAACATCCTGAGGGGGTAAGAAAACGCCATCAATACGGAAGGCAGTTTGCTTGAGTTCTACTGAGCGAAAGACATAACCTTGGGCTTGAGCTGGAGACTGTCCAATCAGCTCAAAAAAGATAGTCGGCGCACTTTGAAACAGTCGATAGAATAGGGAATCAGTTTTCACTGCTACAGGCACTCTTAAGGGCTAGACGAGTCGATTTTACATCAAGTCCACGATTGAGCGTAAAGTAGTAATATATTATCTAAATTCCCATACCTTTACAAAGCGCTTCAATAGATTTCATAGGCAAGTAAAGCTTCATGGGTTCCTGACTAAACGGCTGAAAGCCATACTTGATATAAAACCCCAAAGCCTTCTCATCCAAAGCTTCCGCTACTACAGCCAGAGATGCAACTTGTGCCGTAGACTCCAATGACTTATGAAGAGCATCTATTAACATCAGTTCGCCAAATCGCTTCCCCTTATGATTATTATCAACAGCCAGACGACCTAACAACGTAGCTGGCAACAATGGGTAACGAGGTAAACGTTTCGCCAAGTCCTCATTTAGAACGGAAACATCAACTGTATAAGCTGAAAGAGTGTAGTAAGCTAAAACGCTCGTCTCAGGCTCATCAATTAAAACAAATACAGTTGCAATTCGCCGCTTAATATCTTGAGAGGCTTGTTTCCGGATGTAATTATCTAAACTGTCTCTCCCACAGCAGAAGTCCGAACGGATATGCCTACGACTATCAAGAGGCTCGATTTTGAGAACCATTATTCCCTAACTTGTTTATACCGTTGAGCAGCCGCTTGAACGCTAGCAATTACAAAGTCAGTCAACGTGCGTCCCTCAAGATCGGCGGCTTCTGAGTGTCGCCGATGAAAACCAATTGCGACAACTTTTGCAGCAGAAGTTAAACGCCGATGACTTGAATGCTTTCTGGATATTACAAAATGCCGTGATGACAGGTTGAGTTTGAGTATTCTAGAAGCCACCTCCATTTTCCTCTTAGCGGAGGAAGTCGCCGTTGATGACATGGAGATTCGTATTGGCGATCGCACGATTAAAAGTAACATAATGATACTGATTTAAGGCTGGTGGGCAATGCCCACCCTACGGTATCTCAAGGGTTTCGGCAATTTGGACTTTAGACGAATTAGAGCCGATCATCCCTGGGCGATCGCACTTCTTTTGATAACCACTATTCACTAGATACCCTTTGGCTTTTTCTTTCGGCTTCGCTACTGTTATGCTTCCCTTGACTTGATGTCATTTCGGCTCAACTTGTCAAGCAAGAGGAGGCGATTGAAATCGCTGCTACACAAACAAAGTCCGCCTGCGCGGACTAGATTATAAAGGGGGTGGCTAACCCGGATTTGGTATCAGACCCATCGGGTAGAGATACGATACCACAACCTCTACTGAGCAGATGCCTCAGCGGTGTTCACTTGCTCCTGAAGGTGGACAGTTTGACAAGGAAATTCGGCAACTTCTTGTGGGCAAGAAAAGAACTTACCATGTCTTATTCACGGTTGAAGATAGTACGGTCTACATTCGGTATCTTTTTTGAACCACCCGTTGATATTAATCCAATGGTTTAGGGCAATGTGTCGCGGAAATGTATGCGACTCTCAAGACGTTCCAGCAAGATAAAGTATACGGCATTATCACCGATGGAGAAGTGTGGTCATTTTTATTGCTAGAAAACCTGACACTCTCGGTTAATGAAAATAATTATTATATTAGTAACGTTGCCGATATTGTTGACCGGATTGGTTATATCGCCGAAAGGTTTAAGGAATAGGCATTCCCTCGAATCAAGTCAATCAAATGGTCAACTGTAGGGGCGGGTTTAGGGACTAACGCTAATTAAAAGCCGATAAATGAGCAACAAAACCCGCCCTTACTTAAGAGCCTAAAGAAAAATCCCACGTAAACTGATAAAAATAATCGCCCCTAAACTGGCGGCTACAGGTAGCGTAACCAACCAAGCCAGCGCAATGGATTTCAAGGTTTGGAAGCGAACCGTGCGCCAATTTTGAATCAATCCAATCCCCACAATACCCCCTACTAAAGCGTGAGACGTTGAAACCGGAAAACCGAAGCGGGAGGCGAGTAAAACAGTTGTCGCCGTGGCAATTTCGGCACAAAATCCACTACTCGGTTGCAACGGAATAATATTTTCCCCAACGGTACTAATTACCTTTTTTCCCCAAACGGCTAAACCTGCTACAATACCCGCACCACCAACGATCAGAATCCACAACGGAATATTAAACCCCGTGAGGGGAACCGTACCCGTAGCAATAATATACGCGATCGCAGCTAAGGGGGCGATCGCATTCCCGACATCGTTGGAACCGTGAGCAAATGCTACAAAGCAAGCACTGAGAACTTGAAACCGCGCTAGTTGTTGCTCAATTGCGGAAGGAAAGGGGGATACAGAAATCGGGGATGGGGAAAGATTCGCTTCAATTTCCGCTTCTCCAGTTTCCCAGTCGCGAATATCCTTATCTATTGATTCTTCAGGATTAACAGGTAGAATTAAAGGACTACGTTCTAACTGACGCCAACTAATCAAACTTAGAACAATAGCCGCAACCGAAACCGCAATAATCGGTAAATCATGAGCAGGAATGGGCAAAGCATCAAATAGCGGACGATTAAATAACGTTGGCATGACAATCGCGCCAAAGATGCTTAAAAGCATAACACTTAGCCAAGGAATCCATTCTCGTAGCTGAACAATCGGATTCCTTTGCCTTAAAATAGAGACATTGATAATACTATAAAATCCGGCGGCTAAACTACCACTAACAACAGGTGTAATAATCCAAGTTAACGAAATACGCCCCAACGTTCCCCAATCTACCGCCTGCACCCCAATCGCCACCCAACAAAATCCGGCGATCGCGCCCACCACCGCATGAGATGATGCCACAGGTAACCCCAAACTGGTGGCAATTTGTAACCATAACCCACAAGCGAGTAATACAGACATCATTCCCAGTAATAACACCTGCGGCGTTTGGGCAAATAACGTTGGATCAATCACTCGCGTGGCTAACGTTGTCGCCACCCCTTGACCAAATAAAACCGCCCCTGTAAACTCTAAAATACCTGCAATAATTAACGCTTGTCGTAGCGTAACCGCTTTTGAGCCAACTGACGTTCCCATGGAATTCGCCACATCATTGGCGCCTAGATTCCAAGCGACATAAAAGGCAAGAATAGCAGTTAAACTGAGTTGAACTAGAGCTATTGAAATCACTCGTTATTCCTTATTTGTGATAATGTCCTGCACGGCTTGCTGATGGTGGTTATAGGATGACTTAGAGAAACACACAAAAATCACTTGCTCGATGGTTGTCTTTTCTGCCAAAACCTGCTTAACTGTACCTACAGCTATTCTGGCAGCCCGTTCTGGCCCAAATCCATACGCGCCCGTACTGATGGCAGGAAAGGCAATACTGCGAATATTATTTTGCTCTGCCAGTTCCAAACTCCGGTAATAACAACTGGCTAACAAAGCATCCTCACCATGATGACCATCCCGCCAAATAGGTCCGACGGTATGAATCACCCAATCAGCCGGAAGATTGTAACCCTGGGTAATTTTAGCATCACCCGTTTCACAGCCATTCAACCCGCGACATTCTGCCAACAAACCGGGTCCAGCCGCCCGATGAATTGCCCCATCCACACCACCACCACCGAGGAGAGAGGTGTTTGCCGCATTGACAATCGCATCAACGCTTAACTGAGTGATATCACCTTCAATGACATTTATTTTGCCTGTTAACATGAATATTATCCTCCTGAGAAATAATTCTGTTTTGTTGGATTTATCACAGATCACCCATAGATAAGCTCAGCAGTAGGGCAGTTTTGGTGGTGTTGTCTTATGCGCGATCGCGTCTGGGTTAGGCTCTGTAGAAAACCAAGACTCAGTAGACTCAGCCGATAAATGATACCATTAGCTACCCAACCTTCCCATAGATGTTCCTCTGGAACCTTCTACCTTATGGCTTATTTCTGGGAGAATTCTTCAAGATTGAACTGACGCTCTAAGTACCTGAACAGAAATTCTGTACCCTGTACTAAGAAATGTGAACAAGCCTAAAACCCTTACTGTTCCCTGTTCCCTGTTCCCTGTTCCCTCATCTCAACCGTTAACTTTAGTTTTGTCCGACTACTTAGCATAGTATGTTACCCACACCCTTACCCTCTCAACCAAGAATGGATCAGCGCTGGCACACATTCACGGAAATATTACAACGCCTGCATCAAGAAGGCATATACATTAATTCTCAGCAATTAGCAGAATTTCTGTTAGCACATGGATTGCCCGTTGATTTGTGCTATGTCCCAGAACATTTGCACTCTAAAGCCATTCAAATCAACCAAAACTATCAGGGCGATATGGTGTCCCTAACTGAACAATCCGAACCCGATTGGGATTATTCCTGGATGAACGAAGTCCAAACGCCCATCATCAAAAACAATCCCTGCTATAAAATTTAAGCAAAAAATAGAGATTTCTCCTCACATTTCCTGTTGTTTCCAAATTCTCTAAAATTTTCATTCAAGTCCGCTCAATTCCTCTGCGTACCTCTGCGGTATCCTCTGCGTACTCTGCGTTTAAAAAATATAAATTCCATGCTACTGGACTTGATCCGATATCATGTCCGCCTAAACAGTCATTATTCCCTTTTGCCTTGCAACCTTCCTCCTTCCCTTAGAGCCTTCTGCCTTCTGCCTTCTACCTTCTACCTTCTGCCTTGTCTCCACCGATAGTGTAAGTATTCCACCGGACATGATCTGACCGAGTAATCCTCAATTCACTTGCGCTTAACTCTTGACCCCTTACGACTACCCTTTCCCTTCCCTTTAGAGGACTGAGACTCTGAAGTTGGCGCAATCATTGGCACCGTAAAGTGAAACTGACAACCTTGGTCTTTACCCGCCGAGTCTGCCCAAATTTTACCGCCCCACCCCTTGACAATTTGGCGGCAAATTGCTAAACCTAAACCTGTGCCACCTGTAGTCCGTCGCAGCGCCCCTTCTTCTTGATAAAAGCGATCAAAGACATCCTCTAGGCGATTCGGTTCAATCCCCCGCCCGGTATCGGCGACAGTCACTTTTATCGAATTTCCATTGGTTTGAATCCCAATGGTGATTTCTCCTTGGGAGGAGGTAAATTTGCAGGCGTTGTCTAACAATTTGGCAAGGGTTTCCACCAGCCACTCACCATCGGCTTGGACTAAGGGCAGATCTGTGGGAACTTGAGTGATAATGTTCGGTCGTCGCTCCTCTGACCAATGGACATTAATCCGGCTGAGGGCTAAGTCAACACATTCTTGCAGAGAAATGGCTTCGACATTCCATTCCACACGACCACTTTCCAGGCGCGAGAGAGTGAGAAAGTCTTGCACCAGTTTCCGCAGGCGTTCGGCGTCGTCAAGGGCAGTATTCAGCATCACCTGACGCAATTCTGGTGACATATCTGGTTCGCTGGCGAGACTTTCTAGGCAAACCTGAATCGTGGACAGGGGGGTGCGGAGTTCATGACCCGTGATTGCCACTAAGTTACTACGAGTCCGGTCAAGGGCGGCGAGTTGTTGGTTCAAATCTTGCAAATTCGCATAAGCTTCCGCTTGGATTAAGGCGACACCCACTTGAGTGGCGATCGCTTCGACGAGGGCGAGTTCTTCATCCTTCCACCGATAAGGGGTTTCGCCGCAGTGGTGTAACTCGACCATCCCCAATAATCGACCCTGATACAATACCGGAACCATCAGCCACGATCGCATGCCAAAGGTTTGCACCAATTCCTTTAATTTAGAAGATGGGGAATTGGCGTTTTTACTGGATGTCTGGTTCAGCCGAGGATCATGGTGGGTGTCTTCTACGGAAATAGACTCTTGATGTTCGACAATGGCTTGAAATAGAGTATTGTCTTTTAGGGGCCAAGGGCTACCTAGAGTCGAGCAGAGGATCGTGCGATCGCGTCCTCGGGTTTCTAGGTACTCATGGGTAATCGTGGCTTGAGTATCCGTGGCTTTACAGCGGTAAAGGAGACAACGACAGGACCCCATGGCGCGTCCTAACTCTTGCACCGCGATTTCTAGAACTTCATGAGGATCGAGCGATCGCCGAATCGCTGTGGTAATCGAATTCACCAAACGCTCGCGTTGTTCTTGAGCCGTGATCGAGCGATAGGCTTTCAGAAGTTTATACTGACCCGCTTGTAAGTAAGTCACCAACCGATGCACAAATGGATCAGGATTGGGTGAGTCTCCCAGATTCCGATCTGAGGGTTGAGTGGAGCCAAAACTGATATACTCAGCTTTTGCCTGCTCGATTTTATCCGCTAACTCAGGTCGATAGGTGGCAATGCGATCCAAAATCAACTCGGCGGCTTTGGCGCTAACCGCCCGGTCAAATGTCCAAATTCCCTCAAAACGTCGAGAGGTATCCATCTCCCCATTGGCGCTATTGGAGACAGACGAACGTTTTTCTCGGCAGATCAGACAGTTGGCATAGTGAGAACCAATCACCACTAAATGCCACTCGTGACTTAAGCCATCTTTGGGGTCAAATGCCACGGTTTCGTAGTGATCTGAGCTATTCTTGAAATCCGTTTCTGGTGCAGCTAAGACATAGACATGAGGTGTCCGTTGGGCAATGCGTCGATAGCGATGGGCTTCCTGACGATAGAAGCGTTCTCGCTGAAAACAGGCAATCACTAATGGTTGCTCTGAACCAGCCAAGACCTGATCTTCCATCGCATGGGAGAGTGCGGTCAAAGACGCTTTGAAATATACTTGTTGCCGCAATTGGGGCATGGCTTGGAGTAAGTGAGCCAGCACCGAAGTTGTGATGATCATTCAAATAAGCGATAAGCAGTGTTTAGCTTGAGCTTGGCAACAAACCCTTGACAATTCCCCTTTTTTATGATTTTAATTGCCGCAATACCCAATGGTTTGAGAGCAATTGGCAGGTATAGGGAACGCCATTAAGCAACGCGATTCGCCAAAGAACCGCTGTGGGTCATCATTGAGTTGAGAACTTGTCCTATCAACCTATCGTACAAAAAAGAAGGTAACTTCCACCCAACGAACCCGAGAAAATTCCTCTCTAGGCTCCGAGGAGATGTCGAGTTGAGCGGATGTCTCGAACCCGAACTAGAGCGCTGAAGGGGCGGGTAAGCTACTGAAATAAATACCTAGACATACATTATGTCCGCTGTACTAAGAAATGTTAAGGAGCCAATCAAACGAAACCTAGTAAACACTTAGAGAGTTGATCTCATGTCGTTCTCGTCATAAGATATTATATCTATACTGAAATTCTGGTAACCGCTAGCCTTCTGCTTTGGTCGTATAATGCACACTCAACCTAAATCCTTACATAGATGTTTAATTGGCACCTAAACTTACAGAGGTTGTTTCAGGTTTTAGGCAAACATCTGACCAGAACTTTGCCCAGCTTTTTGCGGAAACGAATACCAATACCAGGATTCGGCTCACCCCACCAGCAGTTGACAGTGACTTGCCAAACGCTACACAAGCAATTAACCATTGCTAACCCTTCCGATCGCACGAAAGAGAAAGCTTGGAAAACCTACGGCAAAGCCCTATCCCTGGCGGAACAATGCGATTACTCACAACTGATCCAAGTCATCGTACAATTTGACCCGCTCTTTGGGGAGTGGCAGCCCAATTCCAGCTTTCGGCAAGAGCGATCGCTCTCGGTTCTACTCAAAGCCCAATCGCCAACGGCTCAAGCCCTCGATGCGGCGTGGCGGCTTGCGGGGCGATTGCAAAACCCGTTACGGCAAACCGAGATACAGCAGCTAATCTGTGTCCAATCTGCCCGAATTGGTGATACCAATGGACTACTGGTGAAGTTGCTAAAGCGACGTGAACAAGGGTGTCTCCCTACCGCCGAACTCCATGAAATCCTCTCCACCTATTTAGACCACAATTCCTTTGAGGATAGCCATCCCTGGAAAGCCTTCTGCTCAGAATTTCCGGACACCCAACTGCCTCAAATTCATCAGGTTTATGCCCTAATGGAGCGCTATGAGGAAGCGGCTGACTTGGCAGAAGCAGCCAGAGATTACGCCAGTGCTATCCGTTACCTCCTGTCTGTTCCAGGTAAAGAGACTGCCCTTCGCGTTCTCGACTTGGCGGAGCGTGTCAAAGACCCTGATACAATTGCCCAAGCCCATGAGAACGTCGCCTCATGGTTCTGGGAGGAAGGGAGGTATGCCGATGCCCGAGAACACTTCCAAAAAGCGGGCAACCTCGAGGGCGCCAGTGACTGTTACCAAAAAATGGGACAGCTCGAACTGGCAATCCAACTCCGTCCCGCGATTCGTTCGGAGTGGATACTCGATATCCGAGAGGCAATGGAGAACACCGTCCGAGGGCATCTTGATCGCCAAGACTTTTTAGAAGCAGTTCGCCGACTACGAACCATAGAGCAAGCATGGCGAAACAAATCTGCCGAGTCAAGTCTTCGCTCGGAGGCGGATCGCACCCAACACCTGCTCTCGGAAGTAATCCGAACCGTTCGAGCCTCCTTTGAAGCCAAGTTGTCAGCGACTCAGGGGCAATCAGAAACAGACCTGTTCAAACAATGGAGCCTGTTGGAAGAAGCCGCTGGCAATTATCTCGAAGCTGGATTCCAGGCACAGAAAGCTCAAGACTATTTTGCCGCATCCTTATTATTTGAGAAAGCCGGTGCCTTTGGTCAAGCCCTGATTGCCCTGGATTCTGCCGATCCAGACCATCCCAACCCCCGGAAAAAGGCTCAGTTACTCGAGCAAGGCGGTGACTTCTTTATGGCGGGGCTTCTCTACGAACGTTTGGGAGAAATCGAACAAGCGATTTCAATGTACGAACAGGCGAGGGAATACCAGCGTGCTGCCCAACTCCGACGGCAGCAACTTGGCGATCAGCGGGTCGTATTTGATCATCGCTTCCAAGACCTAATCACGAAAGCCGGTCAAGTCGAGGAACTGGCGGAACTTTGCGTGGCTCAAGCCGACGAACGGGAGCAACCGCCAGAGGAAAAAGCGCGTTTACTACGACGCCTGAAAGACCTAGGAGAGCAAGGGTTGGTGAGTGGCAAATGGCTAGACCTGGTTGCTACAGAGTTGCCCAGCATTGAGGCGTTGGACAGGCGTCGGTTTGAAGAGCAAGCGGATCGATGGGTGCAAGCCGCGACTCAGGAGATTCTGGCAGACTACATTGATGCGATCGCCCTTGACCTGGGTACCAGTAATAGTGTGGTTTGTCTCTATAACCAAAAGCAAGGAGAGCCAGAGGTTGTCGAATGGCACGGGCGACGGCAGATTCCGTCCGTGTTTGCGATCGATCAAGTGGGGCGGGAACGGGTTGGTGTGCCGATATCCGAACTGTTGGGGAAATCACCTCGCGCCATTGTCACTCAAGCGAAACGGCAGATGGGCACGGACACCAAATTCAAAGCCGGGGGTCAGGTATACCGTCCTGAAGAAATTTCAGCGCGGATTATTAACCACGCCCGTGACTTAGCCAGGGAGTATCTGCACAAAAAGATTGGTGAGAAAATTTCCCGAATGGCGGCTCAGGTGATCGGAACATCTGTGCCAGAGGACTGGGTCATAACCTACCTCGATCAACATCCCCCCACCATTCCTTTAGCCAATGCTGTGATTACAGTACCGGCTTACTTTAATGATGCCCAGAAACAAGCGACAAAGACTGCCGGAGTGCTGGCGGATATCAACATCCTGCGCCTAATTCACGAACCAACGGCGGCTTGCCTTGCCCAGCGCACCCGCTCTTCTATCAATGAAACGATTTTAGTCGCTGACTTGGGAGCAGGAACCTTTGATCTTTCCATTATTGAAGTCGAGGAAAGCGTCTTTGAGGTACTGGAAATCGAGGGAGATAATGCACTTGGCAGTGCCGATTTAGATGATGTGTTGTATGCTCATTTTCTAGAGGTGATTAAAGCCGAAACCGGACAGGATATAAACGGCGATCGCCGCACCGTCACCCGTCTGCGTCAGGCTGGCGAAGAACTCAAGATTGAACTGTCCTCCCGCAGCGCTTGGACAATTGAGCTACCCGATTTGATTAACGGTAGCGCGATCACCCTGGAACTGACACGAGACGAACTCGAACGCCTAGCTGCACCTTGGCTGAATCGCATTCGGACAACCTGCCAAAAGATTAATCGCCAACCGAGTCGGATACTCCTCATCGGCGGTGGAGCGATGATGCCTGCGGTTCGTGAGTGTATTGGGGATGTGTTTGCCCAAGACCCTAACTCGGATTTAGATCCGCTAACAGCCGTTGCCCGTGGAGCGGCTCTGCAAGCGGCTATCCTGATGGGTTCACTACAGGATGCTATCTTGTTGGATGCTGTTCCGTTCAGTCTGGGGATTAAATCCTATGTAGCACCGGGTCAGTTCAAGTTTGATTCCTTAATCCCCAAGCACACGACCATCCCGACTAAAACAACACGACGCTATACCACAGTTGAGGACAATCAGACCAACGTTAGAATTCAGATCTTTCAGGGAGAATCCTCTGTTCCTGAGGAAAATTTTAAGATCGGACAATTTATTCTTCAAGGAATACTTCCCGCCAAAGCTAGAATTCCCCAAATTGATGTCACTTTTGATATCGATAGCAATTGCCTTCTAATCGTGACCGCTCGCGATGCTGGAACGGGAAAACAATGCGGCATCACTATCTCCGACTCGCACCTACTGACGCCTGCTCAAGCGGCTTCGCTGCAAGCCAGATTCCGAGACTCTCAGACTCATCAAGGACACCTGACAGGGTTAGAGAAACTGGCGAGGAACCTCACACAGATGCTGCAAGAGACCCAACGGATCAATATTCTGGAACTCTCAGCCGGTTTGCAACAGCGATTACACTACTATGAACGTCACCGAGAGCGGTATTTGCCGACTCCGACAGACAATAACAGGTTGTTTGAGGTCTACCGCAACCGCGACGAATTAGAGATGAAGGCACGGTTAGCCCAGGATCGATGGGACAGCTTGAGCCGGAGTAGCCGGACTTGGTTGGAGGGTTATGGGTCGCTCGATTGGCGTTCTACACAAGTCTCACAGCAAGTGGAGCAATTAATCGAGGAAGGCACTAGCCTGCTTGAGCGCACCCGCTCAGCCGCCCAAGAGGTGACAGAAGGGGCGGCGACTTACAGGAGATGGTTGAGTGCCATTGAGAACCTTCCGATTAACCCTGAGGGAAATGCTGAAGAATTGGCTCAACATTTCCTCCGTCTTAACCGCTATTCAGAAGCCATTACT
Organism: Coleofasciculus sp. C1-SOL-03; assembly: GCF_040220555.1. Taxonomy (NCBI): domain Bacteria; kingdom Bacillati; phylum Cyanobacteriota; class Cyanophyceae; order Coleofasciculales; family Coleofasciculaceae; genus Coleofasciculus; species Coleofasciculus sp. C1-SOL-03. Next base: position 2,642 of record NZ_JAVJUO010000105.1, on the reverse strand, counting down.
CATTTTCATCGGATTGAGGCTCCCTTATCTCCATCCCAGGTCGAACTCGGTTTGGAAATTTTGGCTCGTTCCCGCCAACGAGATGCTTATGGCGCATTGTTTTTAGACCACACCCCAACGCTTGGCGTTCACAGTCCTGACTTTGAGAGCCTCAATCATTCGGTGCGGATTTATGCTTCCTCCGTGGTTTGGATACAGGTGAATATAGGCGGATTGGCTGGTAGTGGTAGTGGCTTTGTTATTAGTCCCGATGCAGTGGCGACCAATCGTCACGTTGTTATGAACCAGTCCACAGGACAATGCATTTTACCGGAAGCGGTCAGCGTAATTACCAAGGAAGGTCGTCTCCAGGTAACAGAAATCTATTTACCGACGTGGGGCGCGGACGATGTGGCAATCCTGCGCTTGCGACCTGAGTCTACTCCTGTTACTCCATTACGGTTAGGCTTTTCGGAACTCGTTGAGGTTGGGGAGCGGATTTTGACCGTTGGTTTTCCGGCGCCTGGGGAGGGTGGGTTTGAAGAAAATCTCTACTGTAATGTTGGATTGGTCAACCGTATCCGACCGAGTCAACTTTGCACGGAGCGGGTGCTAGAGGTGAGTATTCCGCTTCAGGGGGGGATTAGCGGTGCGCCGATTTTGAATCAATTGGGAGAGGTTGTGGGATTGTTAAGCTTCTTCACGGAGCGCAAACGGGAGAACTCTAGTGGACAGAGTTACAGCGAACAGTCATTTTATGCCATTCCTGTTGAGGTTTTGCGCCGCCTTCGTGGAAATGTTCAAGGGTAGATTCGCTGCTAATACTATAATTTACAGGGAACATAAGAGATTTGGAGTTTAATTATTTTTTATTGAGCTTGTTTCCCACAGCACCAGTTCCCAATGTTAATAAACCCAACAGGGTTGATGCTTCCGGGACAGGGGTTTCCGATTGTTTAGACTCGATAAAATTAAAATAGGCTTTTTGATTGTTAGAACTAAAAAAAGAATCGTCTGAACTCTGGAAAAGATTAAAACCGTAGGGGTCACCAACAGCCAAAACTTGACCCCCGTTAGCAAACGGCTGAAATTCAACCATCGACCGGATTGAACCATTTGTACCAATCAGCGTCCCTCCCTGGGGAGAAATATCGGTTACCATTGGGTTAATATCAGTGGCTAAAGATGTACCAAATGTTTGACCTCTTAGGTCACCTAATGTGCCGACAGTGGTTAGAGACACTGTATTTTTAAACATGCCACCTGTAGAAGAATTGACACCACCGACAGCACCTGTATATCGGGAACCGAGTCCCAGTGATTCCAGTACAGAATTAGCCGATATCTGTTCAGAACGAGTGGAATCGGCTTCAATAATCAGACAACCACCAGTTTTGACAAAATTTCTCAGCACGCTACTTTCAGTGTCCGTCAGTATTTTTGAGGACGCTCCATGAAAGAATATATCAACGTCAGCAAGAGTTGCCTCCGTTAGGGTTGATACTCCTGGAAGGATAGTATGTAAACGTTCAAGAAGACTTGAGCTGAATGCACCGTATTGCAATGCACCATTTCCGGCATTAAATAAGTCACCCCCACGCTGATTTGCGCTGTCCCAACTTCTTATCGTTAATGCACCTGCCGAATTTACTCCTAAAGCTTCGAGAAGAATAGCTAGGGATAAGGTTATTGTTATTAATAGCTTATTCATATTAGTGATGCTATAATCAGCTTACTAATATTCAGAATACACAAGTCCAAGGTTTAATTCTCTAGTTTTTGGTCTTCTTCACAAACACTTTACATCGAATAATTAATGGGATTATTGTTAAAATTAATAATGGTTAAGAAAGGCGTTACACAGATGAGCGGATAAACCCATTATTCCAGGTACATCGATAAAAATATTCCCATATTTGTAAAAAATATTTACAACACTTCAATAAAATTAACTATTTCACCCAAACCAATCTTTATCGTTATAAGCTAAGCTTATAAGACTTAATAGATTTTATCTTCACACAATATTTAACAACTGCCTCTTGACAAAGGACAAATGACAAAGGACAAATGACAAAGGACGGACAAAGGACAAAGGAATGAATAAACTGTTGCCCGGTTTCTCCGAAGGGTTCGCTGTAGCGCTAAGAGTATGGTTAGTGTTTTTGCTATGTCTGGTTTTACTTGGATACTCAGTTCCCTTCAGTATCGTGGTGGGTGCTGTTGGGGGATTTGCTGGCGGCTGGGTTGTGGCTTGGTGGAATAGTAAAGATGAACCAAAGCAAGCCCCCTCTGAACCCCAAGATGAGCCAGAGGAAGCCCCCGTCAAGTTAAGTGGATTAGCCTTGGCGAAACAGCGTCGAGATGCTAGAGCGAGGAAGCGTTCCCAGAAAAGCTCCGTTCCATTGACAGGATTATTGAACCGAAGTAAGTAGGGCTTGCTGCACAAGTCGGAAACCCTTATATTTCAAGGCTTTGAGGCAGTTTTTCTGCGGCTGTTGTGCAAGAAAATAAGACAGGATTTGTAAAAAACCTAGCACCTAGCGTGAGAAAGATACTCCCAGGACAACGATTGTGGGTTGGATTAAACCCTCTTCCCTTCTGCCTTCTGCCTCCTGCATAAAAGCCTTTTCCCCACCACAAGACTTATTCAGCAGACCCTA